>CAZOUH010000171.1:0-3255 GCA_964582935.1 uncultured Paludibacter sp. | reverse complement strand
GTCTCTTGTCACTTTTATCTTTCCAATATACCCTAACAATTCTTCTTTTCCTGTTCCTTTTTCGGAAGAAGTGATGAAAACAGGTGGCAATTCTTCCCATGTTTCCAATAGTTTCTCTTTGTAAAGGCTTATGCTTTCATTTAATTTATGGATGGACAACTTATCTGCTTTGGTGAATACAATGGAAAAAGGCACGCCATTCATACCCAGCCAATACATAAATTCAAGATCAATCTTTTGGGGTGCATGTCTGCAATCCACCAATACAAAAAGATTGGTTAAAGCTTCACGAAACAAAATATATTTTTCTATGATTTGTTTCAATTGATCGCGGGTCGATTTTCCCCGAGAAGCATACCCATAGCCGGGCAAATCTACCAAATACCATTCTCCGTTGATGATAAAATGATTGATAAGCAATGTTTTCCCCGGCTTGGAGGAAGTCATTGCTAAACCTTTTTTATTGGTCAACATATTGATTAACGAGGATTTACCCACATTAGAGCGACCTATAAAAGCATATTCGGGTAATCCAGTCTGTGGACATTTTTTGATGTCAGTATTACTGACAACAAATTCAGCTGTTTTTATTTCCATATTTCGAACTTATAAATAATCCTATAAAAGTTAAACCGCCATTCAGCAATAGCAACTCATAACCAAATTGATAAGCAAGATAGTGCGTAGTCAGTCCATCTAAGCCATAACACAGCAAAGGCGACAACACAGCAATAAAAGGAACCGTCCATTCAACGGGTTTCAGTTTGGTGAATAGTCCGAAACTGAACATGCCCAACAACGGACCATAAGTATAAGAAACGATGATGTAAATGGCATCGATGATGCTTGTGTTGTTTAATCTATGGAAGACAAGAATCACCAATACAAACAACAGAGTAATCCCAATATGCACCATCATTCTGATTAGTTTTGAATGATCAGTACGACTGTCATCATCGTTCTTTGTCTTCACCCCTAAGATATCCACTGTAAAAGAAGTCGTCAGTGCTGTCAGTGCAGAGTCGGCGCTGGAAAATGCTGCCGCAATAATACCTAACACAAACATGAGCAGGACGGTACTTCCCAAATGATTGACAGCTACGAAAGTTAGAATTTCATCCCCTTTTATCGGCAATGGAATTGCCTGATTGGATGCAAAAAGTAAAATCAAAAATCCTAAAGTCAAAAATAAAAAATTGACGGGTATAAAGGCAGCACCGTACCAATACATATTTTTTTGAGCTTCTGCAAGTGATTTGCAAGAAAGATTTTTTTGCATCATATCCTGATCCAAACCGGTCATGACAATCGGAATAAAAATTCCGCTTAAAAACTGCTTGAGAAAATGTTGCTTGCTCATCCAATCATCGAAAACAAACACACGCGTCCAGGCACTATGCGCCATTTCTCCTGAAAGTGCTTTGAAATTCAATCCCATGCCTTGTGTTATTTCGACAATCATCACTACTAAAGCAACCAGCATGATGACCGCTTGCAGTGAATCTGTCCACACAATACTTCTGATGCCGCTTCTAAAAGTGTATGCCCAGATGGTTAATAAAAAAATAATAACAGTCAGATAAAAAGGAATATTCCAGGCATCAAAAACCAAAGTTTGCAGGATCAACGCCACTATATACAGACGGGCGGCAGCGCCAATCGTTTTAGACAGCAGAAAAAAAGAAGCACCGGTTTTATAGCTGTATTTTCCAAACCGCTCTCCCAAATAGGTATAAATACTGGTCAGGTTGAGCTTGTAGTACAGTGGCAACAAGACTTTGGCGATGATAAGATAGCCAAAGAAAAAACCGATAACGGTCTGCATATATGTAAACTGGAAATTTCCGACCATTCCCGGTACGGAGACAAAACTGACTCCTGAAATCGACGCTCCTATCATGCCAATGGAGACTACCCACCAGGGCGACTGTCGGTTGCCGGTGAAAAATGCTTCATTATCTGTTGACTTTCGTCCCGCTACATAAGATATCAACAGCAACAAAACAAAATATGCAATGATTATCAGTAAAATACTTGAACTACTCATCTTGCAAGATTTAAAACAGGGTCAAAAGTAATAAAAAGTGCAGAGATGGACAATTGTACAGAGGGGCGAATACGATATGCCGATCTGCAATTGATCTGACTGTATTTTGAAGACAAACCACGTAGAATTAGTATTGATAGGTTTAATTTTCTGAAAGTTAAACAATTTTGCCCTATAAATTGTTAAATATTGAGTGTGTCATAAATTTATTGAATAATAATATGTTATATTTGCGTTTGTTCAAGCAAACAGGTCATGTGTTATACATGTGCATTTAAAGATACAAGCACATCGGCAAACGTAAACCATACAATCACACTATAATTAGAGTCAGAAACATAAAGCATGAAACTCAGAACAATCATCATATTGATATTATCCATGGTTCTTTCCTTCGTGGCATTGATAATCATTCAGGTCAGGTATGTTAAGGTAAACTCTGAAATGATTGAAAATCAATTTGATGCCAGTGTAAGAAGAAGTCTGTGGCAAACGGTGATCTTAGTTGAAGAAAATGAAGCATTGGAATATCTTGGACAGACTTTAGAACGATTGGATTATCAGAAAAATTCCAACCTGCGCCAAAATGGTCGCTTAAGCAATGTTGATAGTTTATTGATTATTGATACAATCCAACAAGGAATGACTTCAGGAGAGCGTAGATTTATCAAACCTAAAATCAGGATATCCACTCGTCACGGCAAAGCCACCATTGAAGAAACTTCAAAGTATTTGCAAGATAAATTTCGAAAAGAATTCTCGAGATCCAAAACTATTTTAGACCAGGCTGTTTTTCGGTGGCTACGTGAAAGTAGTCACAAAGACATCAAAGAGCGCATTGATTTCGAAGAACTTAATTACATCCTTGAGAAATATCTGACCAGCAATGGCATTGACCTGCCTTTCTATTATTGTATAGTAGATAAAAGTGGCAAGGAGCTGCTCAGCTGCAACAAGGAGATTGGTAACAACAAGCAAGAGAAAAGTAGCAGCATCTACAGACAAAAATTTTTCCCTTTAGAGGATAGTACCAAAGAAATTTACCTACAAGTTACTTTTCCCACCAAAAAGAATTACATCATCAACTCGATGAGCTTGCTGTATCCGACCATTATTTTAGTTTTGTTAATTTTGGGGATTTTTATTGTCGCATTAATTGTTATTTTTAAACAAAAACAGTTGAACAATATTAAGACTGATTTTGTTAA
>CAZOUH010000170.1:0-3256 GCA_964582935.1 uncultured Paludibacter sp. | reverse complement strand
AATAAAGATTTAATTCACATTGTATTTGACCTTGAGTCAACTTGTTGGGAAGATGGTGTATTAGAAATGACTATCAAGGTCAGATGGTTCAATTGCTTACGAATGCAAAGAATATGAAACACGTATTCGGCGATTTGACCGGGATAAGAGGGCGAAGAAGTATGTCAAGGATGTTGGAGTATTTTAAGATTCCTTTAGAAGGCACCCATCACAGAGGAATTGATGATGCAAGAAATTTAGGAAAGATTTTTGAAAAAATGTATGATTATACCCAAACTTGGTTACGTTAATATGCAAGATTTATCACGATTTATTGAAGCACAGAAAAGGGATTATTAATTTACTTTATCTGAATACTACAATTCAAGGGAAAGCTTAAGGACAAAAAATGATTAAGAATGACTAAAAGAATTTCTCCAAAATGGATTGATAAATTAGACGAAAACGAAATTTTTGTTTTTGGTAGCAATCTTGCCGGAATGCATGGTGGAGGTGCTGCAGCAGTTGCTATGAAATGGGGTGCCATATGGGGACAAGGTGTTGGGTTGCAAGGACAAACCTACGCAATTCCGACTATGCAAGGCGGTGTTGAAACCATCAAACCATATGTAGATGAATTTTTCGCTTTTGCAAAATCAAATGCTAATTTGAAATTTCTCGTTACTGAAATCGGTTGTGGAATTGCAGGTTTTACAGTCGAAGAGATTGCACCCTTATTCAAACAAGCCATTGATGAAAACATAGCAAACGTATATTTGCCGAAAAGTTTTTATGAGGTATTGACAAAGGATGAAGGGGTTGAGTAATAGCTGATTTGTTCCCTCACCCCCTCCCAAACCCCACTTCCACCAATACCACCAACACCTCCTCTTCGCTATCTTTTTTTTGCCAGTAAACAATATGATTGACTTTGGCGGTTTGAATTTGGTAGTTGTTGTTGGTTAGAGATTCTATTTGCTTCAAAAACTGTAGGGAGAATTTGAGCACGGGTTTGCCTTGAGTGGTGCAGCCGTCTTCCATTAAACCTAAGCTGTCGCCACTCATGAGTTGTGATATTGCGCGCTGTCGCCGTATGAAGAAGTCTAACCAAACATCCCTGAGTGAGAGCTGCATGATGAGTTTGTCGGGTGCCGGATATTGTGTGCTGTCGTGCTTGACGATTAAATCATCTGCAGTAATTTGATTGAGGTAATCGGAATTGATGTGGATAATCAGGTTTTCTTTGGCGCGGGTCATGGCTACATAAAGCTGACGAACAACTTCATCTTTGGAGATATTGATATTGTCCAACATCAAATATACATTGTCGAACTCCCTGCCTTTGGCTTTGTGGATGGTGGAAACGATTATGCTTTCACCGCCTGCCAAGATGAAATCTTCCGGATGTGATTCTTGAATGAAAACCTCTAAATCGGACTTGTATTTTTGCTTGGGATTGCTGGTTTCAAAGTCATGAATTAAATTGCTGACCATCTCGAAATTATTGCTTCTGTGGAATCGGCGTCTAAATGCTGATTTGGCTTCTTGCCATATTTCATCAGCAATAACAAATGTGTCAGCAGTCAGTTGAAGTTGATGGATGAAAAAACGAACTTCATGTAAATTTGACAAACGGAAATAATCATTAGATTGTATCAACTTAGCTGGCATGCTTCGTTCTATCAACAAACCTGCAACTTGCAATGCTTCTTCATTGGTTTTGGTTAGCACGCAAGAAGTGCCGGTGATGCCGCTTGAAAGTAAATCATTGACCAATGGGGTGATTAAATTGCTGTCCTTGCTGTAATGTAACAGCTTGAGTATGCCATTGCTGTTTTGATTTGCCATAATAGGCGTATCTTTCAAACGCTTGGGAATGCGTTCCACAAATTGGTTGGTGAATTGTACCAAATTATTTTTACTGCGATAATTTTCTATCAGCTCGTAAGTTTTTGTTTGTGCCGAAAGAGCCATTCTTTCCATAAACTCCGGACTCGATCCTCTAAATTCATAGATGTTTTGATCATCATCTCCTACAGCTATCACACGCATTTCTTCGTTCTGACGCATCAAAGCTCTAATCAAATTAAATTCGTTGATGTCCATATCCTGCGCTTCATCAATGACTAAAACCGTTTTGGTGATACGACTGACTTCAACTTCTTTATTGTTGATTTTCTCAACTGTTTTGGATATGATATCGCTCGATTGTTCCAAACTTCCAACTCTTCCCAATAAGTCAAAACAATAGGAATGAAAGGTCTTTATTTCAACAAAATTTGCTGCATTACCAATGAGTTGCAATAAACGCTGCTTAAATTCAGTGGCAGCTGCCCGCGAAAAAGTCAACATCAACAATTGCTCATGTTTCACATCTTCCATCAAAAGCAGGGATGCTAATTTATGCACCAATACCTTGGTTTTACCGCTGCCGGGTCCTGCTGCGACTACTATATATTTAGATTCATTATCATTAATGATTTTCAATTGACGCGGCGATAATTCACCAAATAATTGTTTGAACTTAGCCGGTGTAACTCGCAAGCGTAGGTCATCCGCTTTACTACCCGGAAAATATTTTCTTAAAAAAGAAGTATAATTCAATTGAAAATAATCATCCACAAACTGCAAGGCTTCCTGATAATCGCTTATCATTTTCTTGGCATATTCCCCAACAATATGGATTTGATGTACCTTGCTTTCATAAAACTGTTCCAAGCGTTGATAATCATCTTTGGTATATCTTTTTTTATTGTCGGCTTCAGTACGCTCAATGGTCAGTTGATTATAAACCACTAAAAATCAGCCTTCAATCTTGATGACATCAATTCTCGACAGATAAAATAAAGCATCTTCAATATCTTCAATTGTGACATCAAAATCAAAAAGTTTCAATTGTTCCTCGAAAGTGTTCTTCAGTTCTTTTACTGAAAATTCAACTAAAATTTCATCTTTATTTGCATCATCCCCCTTTTGTTCAAGCTGCATTCTTTCGTATAAAAACTCGACTATAAAGCGTGATAATTCATGACGCTTGGTGAGTCTCTCCTTTAATTCTTCTATAGCAAAAAGGGATAGAATAGTGAAATGATTTTTTGAATACAAAGATTTTTGATATTTAATCCAATGCTTGATACTCCAAAAATTCAAGATGGTTTTTATCTTTCTTGCGGTTACATCCTGACAAGCATGAGCCATTGCATCCTCATTCAATTCCTTTACGTCCATTTTTCCGTGATAAGGCTTGGCATGCAATCCGTCCTTAGTCAGTCTTTCT
>CAZOUH010000169.1:0-3259 GCA_964582935.1 uncultured Paludibacter sp. | reverse complement strand
GAGAAGATATTCCGAAAGAAGATTTAAAACAAATTGTATATGAAACCCTGAGTTTCGACATTCCTTTGGTGAAGGTGAAGGAAGGCATTTACAGTTTGGAACTTTTCCACGGTCCTACCCTCGCTTTCAAAGATGTAGGGGCACGTTTCATGTCGCGTATGCTCAGCCATTTCATCCGGCAAGAAACTCAGACCAATGACTTGGTGCATGTGTTAGTTGCTACCTCCGGCGATACGGGAAGTGCGGTAGCTAATGGGTTCTTAGGCGTTGAAGGCATTCACGTGCATGTACTTTATCCTAAGGGCTTGGTGAGTAAGATTCAGGAAAGTCAGTTTACCACCTTGGGACAAAACATCACGGCTTTGGAAGTTGATGGTACTTTTGATGATTGCCAAGCATTGGTGAAAGCGGCATTTATGGATAAGGAATTAAATACTAAGTTGAAACTTACTTCAGCCAACTCCATCAATGTAGCGCGCTTTCTGCCGCAGGCATTTTATTATTTTTATGCTTATGCCCAATTGAAAAAGATTGCGCAAGAGGCTGCCGATAATTTGGTAATTTGTGTCCCCAGCGGTAACTTCGGCAACATCACGGCGGGCTTGATTGCCAAAAGAATGGGATTGCCGATTAAGCGTTTTATTGCAGCCAATAATCGCAATGATGTTTTCTTGGAATACCTGCAAACCGGAGCGTACAAGCCGAGAATGTCGATTGCCACCATCGCCAATGCCATGGATGTGGGCGACCCAAGCAATTTTGTTCGCATCTTGGATTTGTACAAGCATAGTCACGAATCCATCACTGCCGAAATAAGCGGATTCAGATATACGGATGAGGAAATTTCTGATAGCATGCGTGCTTGCAAAAAAGAAAATGCTTATGTATTAGACCCGCATGGCGCTTGTGGTTATCAAGCCTTAATAGACGGTTTGCAAAATGATGAAACGGGTATTTTCTTAGAAACAGCTCATCCCGCAAAGTTTTTAGAAACAGTGGAAAAAATTATAGATGAGCAAATTAAAATTCCTCAAAAACTACAAGTCTTTATGCAAGGAGAAAAGCAAAGTGTTACAATGGGTAAAGGCTTTGAGGAGTTTAAGGCGTATTTACATGAGTTAGAAAGTTAGAAAGTTTATAAAGTTTATAAAGTTAATAAAGTTGGAAAGCGGTGCCTTGAGATGATAAAAATAATCGCATCCAAAAGTCCCCCTTCGGGGGATTTAGGGGGCTATCCACTGAGGAATTTAGGGGGTTTAATCATAAAATAATTTCAAAATGTTTTCAGGAATCATAGAAGAAGCAGCGCAAGTAACAGCTTTGCGCAAAGAGCAGGAAAACCTGCACATCACTATGACTTGTTCCTTTGTGGATGAGTTGAAAATCGACCAAAGTGTATCGCATAATGGAGTATGTTTGACTGTAGTTGAAAAAACCGATAAAACCTATGCCGTTACTGCCATTAAAGAAACTTTAGAGCGCAGCAATTTGGGTTTATTGGAAGTTGGCTCAAAAGTTAATTTAGAGCGCAGCATGCAAATGAATGGTCGCTTGGATGGACATATCGTACAAGGGCACGTGGATCAAACTGCTGTATGTACCGAAGTAAGGGAAGCTGATGGCAGTTGGTATTTCAAATTTGAATATGAGTTTAACAAAGAGTTGGCAAAGCGCGGTTACATGACGGTTGATAAAGGTTCGGTGACTGTCAATGGTGTTAGTTTAACTGTATGTGACCCAACCGACAATAGTTTTGAAGTCGCTATCATACCTTATACCTACGAGTTTACCAATTTTCATCAGATAAAAAAAGGTACAGTAGTCAACATTGAATTTGATATCATTGGTAAATATCTCAGTCGCATGATGCAATTTCGCGATTGAAGTTTTTTGCATGATACAGTAAAAAATATAGACTTCATTCAAACATAATATCTTTTGTATTGTTACTACTAAAGCAATACATGGTGCTTTGCACATGGTTCTGACACAAGATGATAAAGCAACAAGATGAAGAAATATATCGGTGAGTCTTTTTTTAATCCTATTTTACACGTTCTCCCTATCATTGCATTCTTGCTGATGCAAGATTTTTATGGTACCGGGAAGGCTTGGTTAGTGTCGTTACCATTGACCGTGTTCGTTGGGATTCACGTTTATTTCACTTACAAAGCTATTTTTCGCTGGTTTATGGTTTCCGTCAATGTTTTTCTATTAGTTGCCTTGATAACATCCTATTTGTCAACGATCAATATTCCTGTTCCTTTCAAAATGGTTATGGGTGAAGTTGTAGCCATGACTTTTATGCTTTCGTTGATTATTTACCGGAAATACATTTACAGGTTTATTGTTGCGATTTCAAACAAACACATTTCTATGGAAAATAATTTGAATGAATTAATTTCCATCACCAAATTGCTGTCTCTTATATTTGCTGTTTTTGCACTTTCGTATGTTTCAGTCTATTACCTGACGGGAAATGACAGAACATTGGCTTTAAGTTATGTGTATCGTCCTTATACGGCAACGATTATCATCATCGGCATCTTCAGAACAATCCGTATTCTTTTTATCAGAAGTCAACTTTTAAAAGAGCAATGGCTCCCTATCGTCAATGAGCATGGGCATGAAATCGGATCTGTCAATTATAATGTCAGCATCAGCGATAAGCAGCAAAAATTCATGCATCCGGTAGCCAGGGCAATCATCCTTGAAGGCAATAGGATTTTGTTGCGTAAAAGGTCTCGTAGCGACGATATCAACCCTAATTTATGGGACAGTGCTATCTGTAACCATGTCAGATTGAAAGAAACTGTGGATGATTGTATCAATAGAACTTCCGATGAAAGTTTCGGAATTTCAAATATCCATGCTGCCTTTCTTACTCCTTATCAGATAGAGAATAATTACGAGTTCCAATATGTGCATCTTTTTTTGGCTTCAATACCTGTGGATTATCCCTTGCAAACCAAAGATAATTGTCAAGTTAAATGGTGGACAGTACAGCAAATCAATGAAGAGTTAGATGCCGGTATTTTTACGGATAATTTTTTAAAAGAATACGAATTGCTCAAACAAATCGGATTGATTTACACCGGTAAATGCGACTGTGAGTGCAAGTTAAGAGAAACATTGGCAGGAAGAATATAAGAAGTTTTTGTCTGTCCGTATAAAATAGTATTTGTAATCCCAAAACCGGATAGATTTTTCATAAACTTATTCCTGTTTATTTTGTTAAACAGATAGAAATTAGTAAATT
>CAZOUH010000168.1:0-3286 GCA_964582935.1 uncultured Paludibacter sp. | reverse complement strand
CAGGAGAAAACATCATCTCCGGCAATGTGGCAAGCTTCAAAGGAACTGTGCAAACGGGTATTTGTAAAGTGTTCGATTACTCTGCCGGGACTACCGGTTTATCAGAACAAAATGCTGTCAGACAAGGTATTACTAACATCGAAACTGTTATCAATGCCAGCTTGGACAAACCAGGGTTCATGCAAGGTAAGCTTTTAATTACCAAACTTATTGTTGATAAGAGTACACATAAAATTCTGGGAGCGCAAGTGTTAGGTCCCGGTGATGTCAGCAAACAAGTGGCAATATGGGCAATGGCAATACAAGGCAAAATGACAATTGACGATATGGTGAATGCAGATTTACCTTATGCACCTCCTTTCTCTTTGGCAATAGATCACAGCATTGCTACTGCTCACATCATGCAAAACAAGCTGAGGGGTTTATACCAAGGCATTTCAGCCGAAGGCTTAAAAGACAAACTGAACAACAAGGATAAAATGTTATTGTTAGATGTTCGCAATCCTAATGAATTCGAAGAGATGCGATTGGGTATTGGTGAACGGTTAATTCCCTTGGGACAGTTACGTAAGCGCATCACGGAGTTACCGGAAGACAAGGATGTGGAAGTCATTACCTGGTGCAAAATTTCCCTAAGAGGCTATGAAGCAGCGTTGATCCTTCAGGCACACGGATATAAAAACGTGAAGGTATTGGAAGGCGGTATCATGGCATGGGCTTGGGGCAGAGAGAAGTAAAAGCTATCGAATTCAATTGTTTTTTGTTGTAGGAAGCAATTATTCTGTGATTTTCAATCTGACTCCAAGTCTGATAACACTGGTTATTTCAATTTTGGGTTCGTTGGATAATACTTTCCTCAGGGTACTGAGGGTATTATTCAACGAATTTTCTTTCAGCTTACAATTGTCGAGTTGCCATACTTCCTGTACTATCAATTCTCTGCTGACGAAAGAATTCATATGATTACACAATACATTGAGGACAGCTGCCTGGCATTTATTGATGCGTACTGACTCATCGTGATAAGTCAACAACTGCTCATCCGGATAAAAGCAAACATCAGCTATTCTAAAACACTGTTCCATGAAATAATATTGACAATACTTGACTAAAAGATTATTGATTCTCAATAAAACTTCTTGAATTTTAAAGGGCTTACTCAGATAGTCAGCATTGCTAAAACTAAATGCCCGTTCTAAAGTTTCTTTGGAATCCAAAGCAGTAATAAAAAGAACCGGCACTAAATTGTCATGCTGCCTGATTTCCTCAACAATCTCAAAACCTGTTTGATCGCCGGGCAACATTACATCCATTAAAACTATATCCGGATTAAATTTGGAAAGGGCATCGGTTACGTAGGTGCTCCCTTTCAAATAAAGGACATTTAATTTATTCATCTCCAATACGCTGGCAACAGTAGTACCCAGATGAACATCATCTTCAACCATTAGAACTCTTTTCATACTTTTATCAGATACATTTTCCTGATGCAAACTCATCTAAAATCTGAGCTTAGGGTAACATCACGATTCTAAAGTTAAACTATCTTATAGTGAATGGCAAAATTATATATATTTTCACATAACAAGGAATTTCAGCCAATCGCTTATATATTTTTAACTTTTCTATTAGGACTTTGATAGAACTTTGGTAGAACTTTATAAGAAAATGATTAAAATATAAGCTCTACCTTTGCATCGGTAAATAAAACAAATATTTTTTGCATTTTAATTTCAAAGTATCTTAAAATGAGTTTCCGAACAAAATTCTAATCTAATAGTTAAGCTAAGCACTTTTGTTGCAAAGGTGGTCGCATAAAAATCACATGCAGATTGATATCTGATTTGTTTACTGTCTGAAAATGCCTTGGGTAGCTTGAAGCCCAAGGCATTTTTTTGATGATAGGAGTCGAATATGTTTATCTTACGATAATTTTAGCCGTCAAGCCGGAAGTGCGAATGATATAAATTCCTTTGGGCAAATTAATATCTATCACTTCAGATGGTTCATAAGTAAGGACTTTAGCTCCGGTAATAGCAAATACTTCCACAGGTGAAGAAGGCATGCGATCGAAAATCAGCTTGTTTTCTCTGAACTTAAAGTCCATTATTACGGGAGAGCTGATACTGCTTGACAAATCTTTGGGAGCAAAAGCTACTCCTTTTAGGACTGCGCCATTCGGAGCAGTAAATAAATTGATATTCTGTGTAGTATTGATGTTGATATTCGTGTTGTAACCTGCTGCATCAAACAGCTTAACCAGCCTGTTATCAGCTAAGCCACCTGCACCGGTTGTGACATACAAATTAGCACCTGTCCCTGCTTTTTCAGCAAGCAAGCCAAAACCTCCAAAATTAGTCACATAACTGCCATTGTAATTCCAACTGTCATTGACTAAGGAGTACTTGTCGACAGTACCTTTATCATCTGACAGTGAACTGGTTACATACAAAATATCATACTCTTCACCATTAGTGCCGGAAGAAACAAAATAGAAATCCTGGGCAACTGAATCATAATCCAAACCGGGTAAATCAGTGAGAAAACCATCGCTAATGGCTGATGTTATGGCTACAGGAGTCTTCTTATCACTCTGTTGTCCAACATATACTGTCTCACCAAAAATTTTGATTCCCCTGATGTTTTTTGAAGGTGATGGTTTAACGGCATTATTCGTATATTGACCTTCTTGATCGGCAATATAAAAATTGACATTATCAAAAGTCGTCGCGCATCTGGTCTGTTGTCCACTTACGCCTGTATATGTTGTTGTAATGACATAGGTACCATCAGATGCAACAGCAATTACGGCACGATCCAATATTTTGTTGACATTACCGGAAGTAGCATCACTTAGATGCCCCGTAAAACAAAGCAAGGTACCATCAGCAGAATTGGAGGCATATAAGGTAGAAGAAGCATAGCCCGAAACGCGTATAGCATTTTCTCCTGAACCGGAGATGTCGATGGTCTGAACAGCAGACTGATTGGCATCGGATTTATTGATTTCTACAACACTGACCGTAGTATTTTTCTCGGCATCAGCAGCCACCAATACCGTTAAGTTGTTTTTATCAAAAGCCTGTTGACTGTATGATGAAACTGTAATTGTAAACAGCAAAGCTACAAGTAATACAAATGTAGCGATAGTATTTTTTCTCATGATGATATTTTTTTGGGGGTTATTTTAAATTATACAGTGAAAGTCTGTGCGTAAGATGATTTGCTCTTCAAAATAAATGAACACACAGTACATTTTAAAAACCAAGACAAAGTTAATAAAAAA
>CAZOUH010000167.1:0-3287 GCA_964582935.1 uncultured Paludibacter sp. | reverse complement strand
TCAGGCTTTAATATCCTTAATCATCAGCTGAATAGTAGTGTTTCCCATGTAGTTGTTTTCTTCTAAAGTATAGCAGATATCCAAGGGCTTCATGGATTTCAGATGATCATTAAACTCGTACATCCCGAAGGCAATGCCGTTCATTACGTTTTCGGAGCTGGAATCGACCAATTCAAGTTTCAGATGTTCCTGATCCCTGCCGACTAAACGGCTGGATCCGTAATCCATTACCTTTTCCGTCACAAACACAGGCTTCATGTTGCCGGGACCAAAAGGACCAAACTGTTTGAGTACACTGAAAAACTTGGGTGTGATGTCTTTGAAAGTGATATAGGCATCTACATTAATCTGCGGCGACAGCTGCTCTTGGGTGATGTTGGCAGCAACGTAAGTTTCGAAACGTTCAGCAAACTGCTCGATATTTTCTTCTTTCAAAGTTAATCCCGCTGCATAGCGGTGTCCGCCGAAATTCTCCAATAAATCGCGACAAGAATCGATGGCGCTGTATATATCGAAGCCGGGTACAGAGCGGGCAGAGCCGGAGGCAAATCCTTTGGAGCTTGACAAGACAACGGAAGGTTTATAAAACTCCTCCGAAAGTCGTGAGGCTACAATGCCAATTACTCCTTTGTGCCAGTCGGACTTAAATACGACGATGGACTTTTTCTTTGCCAAAACCGGATCGGTGTCAATAATCCGTATAGCTTCGTCCGTGATGTTCTTATCCAAATCTTTGCGATCGTTGTTGTATTGATTGATCTTGTTACTTTTTTGTTTGGCAAATCCCGGATCGTTAGAAACCATCAGCTCGACTGCTTCCGTAGCTAATTTCATCCTGCCGGATGCATTGATTCTGGGCCCGATCTTAAAAACAATGTCGGTGATGGTTATTTCTTTGTCTGTCAGTCCACAAACGTCTAAAATACTTTTGATGCCGACACTCGGATGTTTATTGAGTCGCTGCAAACCGTAATACGCCAAAATCCTGTTTTCGCCGGTAATGGGTACGATGTCGGATGCAATGCTCAATGCCACTAAATCCAACAGCGGCACCAACTCAGTTTCAAAATCAATCTGATTCGTTTGTGCAAAAGCTTGGAGCAGCTTGAAACCCACGCCACAACCGGATAATTCTTTATAAGGATAGTTGCAGTCCGATCTTTTAGGATCCAATACAGCTATGGCATTAGGAAGCTCGATATCAGGAGTGTGATGGTCGCAAATAATAAAATCTACATCGTGCTCATTGGCATATTTGATTTTCTCTATGGCTTTGATGCCGCAATCCAACGCAATAACTAATTCTATCTTATTTTTTACTGCATAGTCAATGCCCTGATACGAAATTCCGTACCCTTCCTTATAACGATCTGGAATGTAAAAGAATACATTGTTGTAGAATTTCCTGATAAACTTGTAAACTAATGAAACGGAGGTAGTTCCATCGACATCATAATCACCATAAATCAGGATTTTCTCATTGTTCCTGATGGCTTCGGTGAGCCGGTTGACTGCCTTGTCCATATCAGCCATCAAAAACGGATCATGCAAATCAGCTAAATCCGGACGAAAGAAACACCGGGCATCTTCAAAACTGAAAATATTGCGCTGTACCAATAAGGATGAAAGTATAGGGCTGATATTCAGTTCTTCGGAGAGTTTATCTTGTATGTTGATTTGTTCTTTTGATAGGGGGTTATAAATCCATCTATTTGTCATTTTAGAGCTTATTTTTTAAAGTTGTAAAGGTAGTCATTTTTTTTCGATTGAGGGATGGTTTCCATTAAATGTCCACGATTTAAAAAATAACATGTATATTTGCTTTTTATTTTGAAACATTGATGTACTATATCCTCCGCGCTGCGGATTTTCCTGTATGATACCGCATAAAAGGCTATTAATCAAATATTTGTTTTTCGATATTTTAGCTGCACTATTGGTGTGGTTAGCATTCGTTGCATTCAGGAAATACATCAACAACATTCAGATTTTGCATTTTTTTGAGATAGCGCTTCCGAGCAGGTATTATTTATCCAGCTTGATCTTTTTCCCCGTTTTCTGTGTGTTCATCCATTATCTAACAGGGTTTTATCTGGATGTCATCGATAAAAATAAGATCAATCTCTTCCTCACCACTTTTGTTTCTTCTGTCATTATTTCGATAGCTGTATTTTTCATCATGAAATTAGGTGATGTAGCCATTTCATTTCGATACTTTTATTATTCGTTATCGGTACTTCTCCTGCAAATGTTTGTGATTACTTATGTCTTGAGAAGACTGCAATACAATCATATTCAGCATAATCTGAAAACAAAAAAATGGACGATCAATACCCTGATTGTAGGGGATGGGGAAAATGCACGGAAAATTGCTCAAGACCTTGAGAATTTGGTTTATCAACAAAGCTTTGTAGGCTATGTTTCTGTTTTCAAGAAGTCAAAGACACCTGATAAATTAAGGATTTTAGGTAGCCTGTATGAAATAAAATCTATCATAGAGAATTATAAGGTTGAACGCGTTATTGTAGCTTTGGATGATGATGAGGCAGCAGATAACCAGTTGTTTAAGATTATTCATCAATTGTATCAATACGATGTAGAAATCAGTTTTACACCAGGATTATATGAAATACTGACGGGAAGCGCACGCATTGGAAAATTGGGTATCAACCCCTTGGTAAGCATTACAAGTCTCAATATGCCCGATTGGCAAATCAGTGTGAAAAGATTTGTGGATTTTTTGGTAGCACTGATAGCTTTGATCATCATGCTTCCTTTGTTCATCTTTTTTGCCATCAGAATTAAATGGGGTTCTAAAGGTCCTGTATTTTTTGTACAAGAAAGAATCGGTCGTTACGGTAAACCGTTTAACATTGTGAAGTTTCGTACCATGTACCAAAATGCCGAGAGAGGCAAACCTCTGCTCAGCAGTGCTTTTGATGATCGGATTACTCCTTTTGGGAGATTCCTGCGAAAATATCGTTTGGATGAATTGCCCCAGTTCTGGAATGTGCTCAAAGGAGATATGAGCTTGGTCGGTCCTCGCCCTGAACGTCAGTACTATATTGACAGAATCATCAAAGAAGCGCCTTATTATTGTTTGTTGTATAAAATTCGCCCGGGATTGACCTCTTGGGGTCCCATCAAAGTAGGCTATACGGATACACTTGAAAAGATGATTGAACGTTTGAATTACGATATCATCTACATCGAAAATATGTCGTTGTTCAATGATTTGAAGATTTTTCTGTTGACTTTTGAGATATTGTTGAAGGGGAAGGGCATGT
>CAZOUH010000166.1:0-3305 GCA_964582935.1 uncultured Paludibacter sp. | reverse complement strand
GCAGAGAAAAACGAATATAACAAACTTTACATATAACAATTAATTATTTGAAAACATGGAAAAAAACTTAATCTATTTAGTGCTTCTTGCTTCTATTGTAGCATTGGGCTTTGCGTATTATTTCTTCCGCCAGATGATGAAAGAAAGCGAAGGAACGGATACCATGAAGAAAATTGCTTTGCACGTGCGCAAGGGAGCTATGGCTTATTTGCGACAACAATACAAGGTAGTTATCATCGTATTTATCGTGTTGGCATTGATTTTCGCCGTGATGGCTTATTTTGATTTACAAAACAACTGGGTGCCATTTGCCTTCTTAACCGGTGGATTTTTCTCCGGCTTGGCAGGCTTCTTTGGTATGAAAACAGCTACTTATGCGTCGGCACGTACCGCTAATGCTGCCAAAAATTCGCTCAACAGCGGGTTGAAGGTTGCATTCCGTTCGGGTGCCGTGATGGGACTGACCGTGGTTGGTTTGGTACTCTTAGACATTTCCGTTTGGTATTTGATTTTAGATCGATTTGTGGAGGATGTTGATGCCGGTCACAAAATGATTTACATCACCACTACTATGCTTACTTTTGGTATGGGTGCTTCTACACAGGCTTTGTTCGCACGTGTGGGCGGTGGTATTTATACCAAAGCTGCCGATGTGGGTGCTGACTTGGTGGGTAAAGTTGAAGCAGGTATTCCTGAAGATGACCCACGCAATCCGGCTACCATCGCTGATAATGTGGGGGATAATGTGGGTGATGTTGCCGGTATGGGTGCCGACTTATACGAATCTTATGCAGGTTCTATCTTGGCAACTGCCGCTTTAGGTGCTTCAGCATTTATGTTGACAAGTCCAACCATGCAGCTGAAAGCCGTCTTGGCTCCTATGTTGATTGCTGCCGTGGGCGTAGTTCTATCTATCATTGGTATTTTTATGGTGAAAACCAAGGAAGGTGCTCAGATGAAACAATTGTTGGGTGCTTTGGGACGTGGCGTGAATACCAGCTCTTTCCTGATTGCCATTGCAACTTTTGTGATTCTGTATTTTCTACAAATTGATAATTGGATTGGAATATCTTTCTCAGTGATTGTTGGTTTGTTTGCCGGCATCATCATCGGGCAATCCACTGAATACTATACCTCTCAAAGCTATAAACCCACCAAGAGAGTAGCTGAGAGTGCGCAAACCGGACCGGCTACCGTGATTATCTCCGGCTTGGGCTTGGGTATGATTTCAACTGCTATTCCGGTGGTTACCATTGGTTTTGCTATTATCTTGGCTTATCTTTCTGCCATCCAGTTTGATATGGCTAATTTCCTTTCAGCTCAAAATTTAGGTTTGGGTCTGTATGGAATTGGTATCGCTGCCGTTGGTATGCTTTCAACCTTGGGTATTACCTTGGCTACGGATGCTTACGGACCGATTGCCGATAATGCCGGCGGAAATGCTGAAATGAGTGGTTTGGATCCTGAAGTACGCAAGCGTACAGATGCTTTGGATGCTTTAGGTAATACTACTGCTGCAACCGGTAAAGGCTTTGCTATTGGTTCAGCTGCCTTGACTGCCTTAGCCTTATTAGCTTCTTATATTGAAGAAATTAAAATTGCTTTGGTACGTATCGCTGATGCGGCTGCCGATGGCTTGGTGGCTGTTGGTAGTAAGATGATGGATGCTGAAGCTATTAAGCTTTCTTCTTTTGCTGATTTTATGGAGTTTTATGATGTAAACTTGATGAATCCGATTGTCTTGGTTGGTGTATTTGCGGGTGCTGTAATGGCGTTTTTGTTCTGCGGTCTGACCATGAATGCGGTTGGTCGTGCAGCTCAAAGCATGGTTGAAGAAGTACGTCGCCAATTCCGTGAAATCAAAGGTATCATGGAAGGCAAAGCCGAACCCGATTATGCACGTTGCGTTGAGATATCCACCAGAGGTGCACAAAGAGAAATGTTACTTCCTTCTATTTTAGCCATTGTTGTTCCTATTGTAATTGGTGTTGTGTTCGGTGTAGCCGGCGTGATGGGCTTATTAATCGGTGGATTAAGCTCCGGTTTTGTGCTCGCCATCTTCATGGCTAATGCCGGTGGTGCATGGGATAATGCCAAAAAGTACATAGAAGAAGGTAATTTAGGCGGTAAAGGTTCTGAAAATCACAAAGCCACTGTTGTGGGTGATACAGTAGGTGATCCCTTTAAAGATACTTCAGGTCCTTCTTTGAATATCTTAATCAAATTAATGAGCATGGTATCCATTGTGATGGCTGGTTTGACAGTTGCATGGAGCTTATTCTAAAATAGAAAAAATAGATAAGTATATAAGCACATATAAAGGATAGATTTGTAAACCATTTGCAGTTCATTTTGTTCTAAAGGTAAATTTCATTATTAACGGTAATTTATATAAATGAAACCAATAGCAATAGTTTACGGATCATCCAGTGATAATACAAAGCATGCTGCTGAGAAAATAGCAGCTTTAATTCCGGAAACAGAAGTTAAACTCTTTGATGTGTACAATGCAAATACAGATGAGATTGCTGAGTATAGCAATCTCATCTTAGGTACATCAACCTGGGGTTTAGGAGATTTGCAAGATGACTGGGAAGGTTTCCTTCCCGGCTTCTTGGAAATTGATTTTGAAGGAAAAACCATAGCACTATTCGGCTTAGGAGATGGTGCTATTTATTCCGATTCTTTCTGTGACGGCATGGGCGTATTATATCGCGAACTCATTAATAAACCTTGCGAAATTATAGGACTAACATCCACAGAAGGCTATGATTTTGTAGAATCTAATTCGGTCGTTGATGATATGTTTGTAGGCTTGGCATTGGATGAAGATAATGAATATGACCAAACGGACGAACGTATAGAAAAATGGGTTAATGAGATTAAATCTAAATTACAATAAGTCTTTATATCTTCGATAAAAAAGCGTATCTTCGCACTTTATTTTCAGTACTCCGGTTTGTCGCTTTGCTTGATGTAAAGAGGAAAGTCCGGGCAACACAGAGCACCATATTTCCTAACGGGAAGCTATCTGCGAGGGTAGGGTCATGTAACAGAAAATAACCGTCAAGCCTCGGCTTGATAAGGGTGAAAAGGTGAGGTAAGAGCTTACCGGTATTTATGGCAACATAAGTAGCCGTACATCCTATGGGTTGCAAGATCATGTACACCGGCGTTATCAGGACTGCTCGTCCGATGTCGGGGGGTAGATTGCATGAGGCAGTCGGTGACGGCTGTCCCAGATAAATGACAAACACCTTGCTTGCAAGGCACAGAACCCGGCTTACAGGAGTGCTGATTTTTAA
>CAZOUH010000165.1:0-3312 GCA_964582935.1 uncultured Paludibacter sp. | reverse complement strand
GTTTCTAATAAGTTTTTTATGCGGTAACTCACTTCGATCAAATCAAAGGGTTTAGATAAAAAGTCTTTGGCTCCAGCTCTCAAAGCTTTGTGTTTGGCTTCAGTAGTGATGTCGGCGGTCAGTACCAAAATAGGCAGAAATTTGCTGGGAGTCAATGACTTCAATCTTTCTTCTTTTAATTTATCCATCACTTCATAACCGTCCAAGTGCGGCATCATCAAATCTAATAAAATAAGATCCGGATCATAGGTGTTAACCGTTTCAACTGCTTTGCGAGAATCCGTAATACTCAGGATATCAGTGTAACCTTCCATCTCGAGCAACCCGCGTAAAACGTCAATATTGGACTCGAGATCATCAACAATCAGAATTTTGGCATTTTTTAAATTGTGTTCAATCATAGGATTCTATTTTTAAAATTATTATTGTATGATTTTGAATTTCACTTATCTAATACTTATCTATTTCCGCTAAAAGTTCATGAACATCAATCGGTTTCGTTAAATAACTATTGACTCCCAACCGAAACATCTTGCGTATCTGATGACTCATGGCATCAGCACTGATGATGACAATGGGTATGTGCTGTGTCTGATCGTTTTCTTTCAAACTTTGAACGATTTTACTGCCATGAATATTGGGTAAATCGAGATCTAATAAAATCAAATATGGCTCATGCTCCAAGGCTAAATCGACGACAGCACTTCCGTTCTTATTGCAGATGAGTGACAAGTTAGGGCGATGGGCAGAAAAAATCTGTTCCACTAATTCTAAGTTTGAATTATTATCTTCAATGTATAAAACAGTTCCGGTGGATGCAGTAACTTCTTTATCCAATGTATCAACATGTTCAGACTTGTCAATCTCTCGCTTTACAAACCGAACATGGGGTAACTTTACATAAAAGGTACTGCCAACCTCCGGCTGACTTTCAACATAGATTTCACCATGGAGCAAGCCTGCCAATTCTTTGGCAATAGACAATCCCAAACCGGTGCCTTCAACTTGAGTTTTCAAGTTTGCAGAACGTTCAAAAGGAATGAACAATTTCTCCAAATCCTCTTCCGTCATGCCGATTCCTGTATCTTGTATGGCAATAATTACATGATCGTCAACGCCTTCTGCCGTCTTTTCATAATCTGTCGTCACGGTGACAGATCCACCGTGTTTGTTGTATTTGATGGCATTGTTAAGGATATTGACCAATATCTGAATCAGACGCTGCTTGTCGGCTTTTACAAAAAGGTCATTGTGATCTTGTGTTTCATATTGAATGTTAACTTCAGGAAGAATGGTTAACGGGCGTACCAAATCAATAGCTTCCAAAATGCTTTCGTTCACATTAATCTCCTCTACACTCATGGAGAATTTGCCGGATTCAATTTTTGAAATATCCAAGACTTCGTTGATGAGTTTAAGAAGATGTTTGCCGCTGTTCATGATGTGAACCACACCTTTACGCTGTATTTCCGTCAGTGTACCCATCGAAAATAGCTGTGCAAAACCTAAAATAGAATTCATGGGCGTTCGGAGTTCATGGCTCATGCGTGAGATGAACTCGCTTTTCGCCCGATTGGCTTTTTCAGCCTCATCTCTGGCTATCTTCAATTCAGCTTCATTCTTTTTTCTGATGATCATTTCACTCATCAGAAACTCATTGGTCAGCGACAGTTCAGATGTTCTTTCAACCACTTTCTGCTCTAAACTGATGTTTAAATCCTGAAGCCTTTCTTCTACTTTTTTTCTTTCGCTTATATCTTGTATAATAGCAACATAATTAACAATTTTGTTGTTTTCATCAATAATGGGATTGATAAACACTTGTTGCCAGTATAACTCTCCATTTTTACGTTTATCGACACGCTCACCTGACCATACATTTCCGGAGTTTAAGGTCTGCCAAAATTCTTGCTGTTCATTTTCGTTGGCTTTCGCCAATTTCAGCAATTTAAACTGCCTGCCTATGATTTCTTCCGCAGAATAGCCGGAAATTTTCACAAAAGTCTCGTTTACATATTCAATTTCATAATCTAAATCGGCAATCAAAATCATATTCGGACTTTGTTCCACTACTTTAGAAAGCTTATAAAGTTGTTTTTCCGTAAACTTGCGTTTTGTGATGTCTTCCTTGATGGCTAAGTAATTGACAATCTTTCCTTTTTCATCGGAAACCGGTGTTATCGTTGCATTTTCCCAAAATAACTCACCATTCTTTTTCTTGTTGAGAAACTCACCTTCCCAGATTTCACCCGATAATAGCGTTTTCCATAAATCTTCATAATATTCTTTGGGATGTTCACCTGATTGTAAGATTCTCGGATTTTTCCCTTTAGCTTCTTTTAAAGTATAACCGGTAATTTCTGTAAATTTCTTATTGGCATAGATGATATTGGCATCCAAATCCGTGAGTACCACCGATACCGGACTCTGTTCAAGAGCAATAACATACTTTTTAAGTAGATCTACCGATTCTTTTTGATCTGTGATATCAACAAATAAGGTTACAAAATGATATTTTTCGGGCGAAAAGACATATACCCTGTACCATTTCTTCAAGGGTTGAGAATATTGCTCAAAGCTGTGTGTGGTGTTGTCAAGTGTGATTTTCCCATACACACCGATCCAGTCGGCAAGGTCCTCTTCGATTCCCGGTATGGCAACGGTTACAGGTTCGTTGATCAGGTCCTTTCGGGATAAGCCTGTTAACTTCTCAAAAGTTTTATTCAGCTCCAAAAAAACATAATCTATCGGTTTTCCCTTATCATCCAACACAATTCGATGATAGGCAAAACCCATGATTGGATTATTAAAGATTAATTTCCAATAATCATTTTTCATGCGTTCATCATTGATTTTCAATAGTCATATGGAACTTGCATCGAAATATAATCACTGTCCCGGATGCAAAAAACTCATAGGTACATGCTATATATTGACCTCATAACATCGCTGCACAAAGGTAAATAAAAGTTTGATAAGAACGAGTGTACTTTTATTCTTCTAATAAGATTGCCATAATCTCGCAAGCAGCTTTGGCTACAGATGTCCCGGGTCCAAAAACCGCTGCAACCCCGGCTTTGAAAAGATAGTCATAATCTTGAGCAGGAATCACACCCCCTGCAATCACTAATATATCTTCCCTACCTAATTTCTTCAATTCTTCAATGACCTGAGGAACCAAAGTCTTGTGACCTGCTGCCAAAGATGATACACCCATGATGTGCACGTCATTTTCCACCGCTTGTTTGGCTGCTTCTGCAGGAGTTTGGAACAAAGGTCCCATATCCACATCAAAGCCACAATCGGCATAAC
>CAZOUH010000164.1:0-3320 GCA_964582935.1 uncultured Paludibacter sp. | reverse complement strand
AACAGCCCTTTTTTTATCCAATCAAAAAATGTTTTATCGGACAGCAATGATAAAATTATTGTTATTGTCGAAACGATAGATATACAACTGATTTTTTTCTTCGTCCGGTGCCAATAATGCTTTATGTGGGGCATAAGTGGAGGGTGCATACAAGGGTACTGTCAGCACCACCATATTGTTTTGGGCATCTGTGCTAACCCCTATACCCCGCATGGAATACGGCATAATATGAACTTCGCTTGTTTCTGTATTGTCAAAGCCAGCCTTGAAAACAATCAATCTGTTTTGATTATAAGGTGATGGATCTTTTATGCTTACTTTCTCATTGATAACTCCGGCTACTTGGATGTATCCGTTTGTTGGAATAAAGGGTGTACCCGTTAGATCATAAGTAACTGTCTTACCGTTTTTTGCTTTGAAATTAAACAGTCTGGAATTTTCAGGTACTATCGTTCTTGAACCAATTATAGCTGTCCTCCAGCTGTCTTCAATTTTTAGTTTACGTTTATCTTCCTGTTGGAATTCAAACCCTTGAACAAACTTTTCGTCGCTGTTGAGAACCCATAATCCGTTATATACATTCAAACTTCCCCAACTGTCTCTGGCATACATCACTTTTAATCCCCTATCGTCAGATATTTCCTTTGCATTGGTACTAATAGCATGTGGATTATCTTTTTCTTGTACGGTATTCAATAAATCAAATACCTCCATACCGGTTTTCATGCCTATCGGTTCTGCTTTGTCTGTAAACTCGTTCGCATACACCTTGTCCTTTTCAGCGAAAAAGGATGAAATATTACCGTCAGGTAGCTGATAGGTCCCTAAGTAAACTGAGCCTTTTGATATTTTCCCTTTGGATGTTCCCTTGTAGACCTGTGCCTGTACCATTCCTCCTGTAAAAATAAGGACTGCTGTTACAATGATTAGAGTTAATAATTTTGTTGTTTTCATACCTTTAGTTTTGATTTTTTATAGAAATATCTTGATATTTGAAGTTTTTTATCGTGATTTTTTTTGAGGATATATTTTATTCAGAGCATCGGTACGGCTCGACACCTGTAACTTTTCATAAATATGATGTACATGGGAGCGCACGGTCTCTATGCTTAAAAAGAAACGATCTGCAATTTCTTTATACCTATACCCTTTGGCTAATTGCTCCAAGATTTCATTTTCACGCTTGGTCAGATTATATGCAGATTGCTTGATTTCAGCCGAATGAAAGGAGGCAATGACCTTTCTGGCAATGCTGCTGCTCATGGGTGAACCTCCTCTGTGCAATTCGACAATGGCTTGAATCAGTTGTTGAAGGGTAGCAGTCTTTAAAATATATCCATTCGCTCCGGCTTGCAGGGCATCAAAAATTTTCTCATCATCCTCGAAGCTGGTCTACATCAGGAATTGCATATCAGGAAATAAAGGTTTCACTAACTTCATACATGCTATGCCACTTTTTTTAGGAAGTCCGATGTCCATGAGCACAATGTCTAAGGCTAAAGTGGGTGATTCCCGGATAAAATCTTCAGCATTGGTGAATGTCGCAACAAGATCAATTTCGTCACTAAACAACATGGCTTGACTGACTCCTTTCAGCAGTTCTTGGTCGTCTTCTACTATGGCAATACGTATGGGTTTCATAATACTTGCAAAGTAGCAGCAATCAATTTATTGCGACAATCACACTTTAGTTTGATTTTGACGGGTGATAGTTTCTATATCCTTTCGGCATTTACTGTCTGTCCTTCATTTTCCCCAACGCAATGCTGACACCGGCTTGTATGTGGGTGTTGGCTGCTGCATTCATATAATCTAAAGGCACATAATCGCATGCTACGAAAATGTTAGCAATGAATAGATTCAAACCAAGTCCGACACCGAAAGTTGGTAAAGTAGCAATTGTCCCCAAACTTGGGATTTCTGCCTTTTTAAGTGCATAGCTTCCCGAAAGACTTAACATGGGTATGGGTTTCAAATTGAGCATGGCAGTGATTTCAGAGCTTGGATTGATGGGATGCATCCTTTGTGAATACAATACGCCCAAACTGATTCTATTATCGAGCACACCTACTTCAGCACCTGCATTAATGGTTGCAGTTAAAGGTTCGGGTAAATCTACGCCTGCATCATCCTTAACCACAAATTTGAGCATTTTTGTCATTTGCGCTGTAATATCAGGTTCTTCATCGGGTACAGTTCCACCTGCCATGTAACCGGCAATGATATCATCTTGGGTGATTGTGTAATTTCCACTGGCATTGGCGACGTTACCGGCATTTTTGCTCCATTTAATACTACCTAAATCAATGACGCCGGCTGATACATTCAGGGTTAACAGTTTAGAAGAAATAATGGTATAGCTTGCTCCTAAGTCAAAAGCGACACCCATCCCTGCCAATTGGTTCGGGGTATTAAAAGCAAGATTAACAATGGTGTCATTGTCGGTTTCAAAACCCAATCCGGCACCATATACGGATAAGTCGGCATCCGTCTGAATATGAAACATATCAGAGGTCAAATCAACTTTAAATCTGTTCAGGTCGGCAGCCATTTTAAGTCCACCGGCTAAAAGTTTGGCTTTGGCACCTATGCGCAGTCCTTCAATGATTTCAAAGGAACCGCCTAAAGCAGCTTCGCCGATTACTTCGGTTGAAAGACTCATATTCTGAATGTCGTAGTGAATATCGTCTCCTTCAAATCCCTGTTTGACAGCCCTGAAAAAATCATAAGGAACATTGGTTTCAAAATTAATACGGGTACCCAAATCAAAGGAGATAAAATGTCGTCCAATGTACGTACCGATTCCTAACACACCCATCCGCAGATTAGAGTTGATGTAGTTGTTTGCTGACAGTCCGGCTAAAAACTCAGCTTCAGTGGCATTCGGATTAGCGAATGTGGTAAAGTTGTTTACGGCTAAATTGGAATTTAGCCCCACATTAAAGTTTCCTACAGCCGGCAGACTGAAATACCCCCTGACCGGAGCCAAAGCCGGATTTAAAAAATGCTTGCTCGGAGCATTATCCATAAAATAACCAATCTTCGCAACCGGCTGTTGCGCATGGATTGAAGTCACAGTAAATGCCATAATAACAGTGGCACTTAACATCAAGAGAAGATTTTTGCGTTTCATACTTGTAAAAAATAAATTGGGTTATAGATTGAAAATTATCTTTTTATGAATGTTAACTGAAATTGAGTTTTTATGCTTTTATTACCATTCTAACAAAAATGTATAAAAAAAGTTTATTCAGCATTAAAAGCCAATTGTTTTATCTGAATTGCTTTCAAAATGTCAATAATAAATAAGGCTGCCTAAA
>CAZOUH010000163.1:0-3365 GCA_964582935.1 uncultured Paludibacter sp. | reverse complement strand
TTTTGAGCCTCTTGTCGGATTCGAACCAACGACCCCGAGATTACAAATCACGTGCTCTGGCCAACTGAGCTAAAGAGGCAATATGCTGATAATTAGTATTCTTAGTCGAATAAAAGCCGCTTAAACACTCTTATTTAAACGGCTTGCAAATTTACGCAAATATTTCGAACTACAAAACTTTCTGTGTAATATTTTATTTTTTAATGAGTTTTTCCTTGAATTTCACGATTTGACGCTCAAGTGCTTCTAATGACAGATCAACAGCTTCTTCGAAAGTATCGCATACCTTGGATGCAAAAAATTCGGCAGAGGGAACGGATATCTTGATTTCTGCTTCTTTGTTGGTTGCCGTTTCAGGCTTCACTACTTTCAAATACACCTCTACATTGATGATGTCATCAAGCAAACGATTCAGTTTCTTAGTCTTCTTTGTTACATACGATTCCAACGCTTGAGTCGCAACAAAATTAATAGACTGGATTCTTAATTTCATAATTACCTCCTTTTTATTTAGCCCGCGGATGAGCTTGTTTATATATATTGTGTAATGTCTCAAAACCCGTATGGGTATATACTTGAGTGGCTGATAGAGAACTGTGTCCCAGCAACTCTTTGACTGCATTAATGTCTGCACCGCCATCTAACAGGGCAGTGGCAAAACTGTGTCTTAAAACGTGGGGACTGATTTGTGGCAGGGTGCTGACCTGCGACATTAATTTTCGGATAATATTGGAGACTAACTTGGGATACATCTTCATGCCGTTGCCCCTTACAAATAAATAAGCAGTATCCGGTCCGACAAGTTCCTCCTTTTTAGCTATATAAGTTGATATTTTCTCACCTAACAGTTTGTCAAGCGGAATCAGGCGTTCTTTGTTGCGCTTCCCTATCACCCGCAATTCACCGGCAACAAGATCAACATCATTTTCTTTAATATTGATAAGCTCCGACAACCTGATGCCTGTCATATAAAACACTGCCACAATCAATACATCTCTTATGCGCTCAAAATTATCCTGAGGGATGTACGGATCAGAAATAACCTGACTGATCTCCCTGTGTTTGAAAAACGCAGGAAGGGGCTTTTTTGTTTTGGGTAAAACGATTTTTAAAGTGGGATTGACTTGTGCGAGCTTTTGTTTCAACAAATAGTTCCAAAAAGATTTTAAGGCTGAAATTTTTCTTGAAATACTTCGGGCATTCATGCCTTGCTGCATCATTTCAAGTATCCATTGCTGAATCATGGCGGGTTGAATGTCGTTCGGAGAGAAATGTTCCGAGTCAGATTTCAGGAAATGAAAAAACTGCTTGATGTCCGTATCATAAGACAAAACAGTATGAAAAGAATAATTCTTCTCATACTGTAAATATTGCAGAAACCCATTTAACATAATTGTATCAAATTCTGCAACGAAAATAAAAGAAATAAATCAGAAAAACAAATTATTTTCGATTTATTTATTGAAGTCTTTTATTCTTGCTCGTCTTGCAATCTTTGTACGTAAACAGCACGCATTTTCTGTTCACGCTTGATGATAGAAGGTTTGTCAAAACACTGACGACGACGGAGTTCTTTAATAACACCTGTTTTTTCGAATTTACGTTTGAACTTTTTTAAAGCCCTTTCAATGTTTTCACCTTCTTTTACCGGAACTACAATCATAGTTGTTTATTATTTGTTGTTTGTTTCTTAATGTTTATTTTTTGAAATTTCGGACTGCAAAGATAGAGAAGTTTTTTTAATCAGCAAAAAAAACGTTTATTTTTCTTTCCCCATCGGCTTATCTCGCTCAGCCAATAAAAAATGAGGCGACATAATTTCTATGCCTTTTTCGTTGCATACATCCATAATATGGCGATGTAATTCACCATAAATCGGACTGAGCGCATTGGGTTCGTGGGTATAAGCATTGATGGTGTATTCTACATAAAAATCATCCAATGCGGTTTGTAATACGAAGGGTTTTTTATCTTTTAATATTTTTTTGGTTCGTAAAGCTGCTTCTATCAGAGCAGCGTGAACTTCTTTCCAATCGTACTTATAATTAATATTGACAGCGGTGTGTAATATCAATCCTTCCTTTCTTGCCATAGCTGAAAAATTCGTGGTATTCTTCGATAATATGGATGAGTTCGGAATGGTTATCTCTTCATTGAAAGTTGTACGTAAACGGGTTACCAACAGGGTCTTTTCCAATACATCACCGGTTACTTCACCCAACTGAATTTTATCGCCGATTTTGAAGGGACGCATATAGGTGATAACGAATCCGGCTACCATATTCCCAATGGCTGCGGATGATCCAAGAGAGACAAGCAGTCCTAAAAAGACAGATACGCCACGAAAAATAGGAGACTCTGATCCGGGTAAATTGGGGAATATCAAAACAAACATAAAGGCGTAGAGCAGCAACCTTACCAAACTAAATGTAGGTATTGCCCAGTCGCGGTGGAAACCATTAATCTTGAGCTTTCCTGCTTCTATTTCTCTGAAGAA
This sequence comes from uncultured Paludibacter sp., assembly GCA_964582935.1. Classification (GTDB taxonomy): domain Bacteria; phylum Bacteroidota; class Bacteroidia; order Bacteroidales; family Paludibacteraceae; genus Paludibacter. Next base: position 868 of record CAZOUH010000163.1, on the reverse strand, counting down.
ATACTTGACTATTTTAATCAGATATTTAAAGACAATATAAATGACTATGATAGAAAACAATTGCGGCAAATAGTTCCAGATGCCATACATCATGGTTTTAAAAGGACTCCATATCAGTCTAAACAAGGCTGCTGCCCATCCTCTGGTAAAAGGAAATATACTGAATAAAAGTGGGAGTAGCAGGTAGATTAATATAATAATCACAGCCCATTTGATGAGCATCAGTATCCAGTTGAGCACATTCAGTTCTTGCTTGGCTGTAAGGAAGGTGTATCCCTTATAGGAAAAATCTTTTATCCATTTTGAACTATTATCTCCTATGAACTTCTCTACATACTTATGTGCTCTTTGAATCAGCAAAATCATCAGCCAGATACCGGTCAACACAAGCAATACCAATCCGATTCTAATCAACACAGTCAAGAGGTTCTTTTCTTGATGGGCTTTTTCAAAAGAATGATTGATACGCTCAATATAATTTTCAGCCAATTCCTGCACGGTCTTATCCTGACTAACAGCATCTTCCTCCGACAAGCTCATAATGATATAGTCACCGCAAACTATATCAACATAAGCTCCATGCGTTGATGTAGCAATTTCATAAATTTGATAGAAATCTTCATTAAAAACTTTTTTTAACCGTGCGGAAATATTCTTGGCTCTTTCTTCGGGAGTCAGAGAAACTTGGCGCACATCAATATAGAAGAGGGTATCAGCAGAAAACACAACCGGAGCAGGGGTATAGCGGCCGCTTTGCACAATGGTTGTTGGGCTGTTTTGAACCACTTCTTGTTGTGCAAAAACACTCAGCACACCTATTAAACCTACAATGAATGATAAAAAGTACTTCTTCATAATGACAAAGATT
>CAZOUH010000162.1:0-3436 GCA_964582935.1 uncultured Paludibacter sp. | reverse complement strand
ATTCCCCATTCCCTTTCTCAACTCCCCCTCTTCCCCAAATTCTGCGTAATCCTATCCAAGATAATCGCCAACAGCACTACTGCCAAGCCACTTTCAAAGCCCAATCCTATACGCAACTGACTGATACCTTGCAGCACAATGATGCCTAATCCTTTCGCGCCAATCATACTGGCAATGACCACCATCGACAAAGACATCATGATTGTTTGATTGACACCTGCCAAAATGGTAGGCATCGCCAAAGGCAATTCAACTTTGAAAAGCAATTGCATGGGTGTCGCCCCAAAAGCTCGGGTTGCTTCCACACTGTCTGTCGGCACCTGTTGAATACCCAATTGTGTTAAGCGCACCACAGGTGGCATGGAGAAAATGATGGTGGCAAAGGCTCCCGGAACCGTTCCTAATCCAAAAAACAAAACGGCAGGTATCAGGTAAACGAAAGCCGGCATGGTTTGCATAAAGTCTAAAATCGGACGCAACACGCTGTTTACACTTGGTTTTTTAGCACTCCAAATCCCTAAAGGAATGCCGATTAAAAGCGCTATCAAGGCGGATGACAACACAAGTGAAAGCGTTATCATCGTTTCCTCCCAAAAGCCCATATAATAAATGAAAACAAGTCCGACTAAAGTGAGGATGGTATTTCTCTTGCCGGCTTTCCAGTAAGCAATGCCGGCAAGCAGCATGATAACCACATAAAATGGCAGCCACAACCAGAAAGCCTCAATTACGCCAATAAAATTTCCTATTCCATAACTGATGCTGTCTAAGGTTCCCGAAAAATTCGCAGTAATCCAATTGACAGCCTTTTCTATATAATCTCCTATTATCATAAATATCATAACTCTATCGCTTTTTGAATGATGTCTTTAATTTCTTCTCTGTCTTTTCCGGTTGTTTCTGCAATTAAAGAGGTTAGAGAAACAAGTCCTAAAAGATGTCCAACCTCATTGATCACCGGAATGGGATAATTGGTTTTGGTAATCAGCGGCAACATATCCTCAACCGTTGTGTCAGGAGTAACAGTCATGGTGTTTTTATCAATACCACTTTCTATGGATGTGAGTTTCTCGTCAATAATTCGCACGACATCATTGATGCGGATATGTCCTAAAAAGGTGCGATTTGTTCTTACTACCGGCAAGACTTTCAAGCCGGTTTCGCGCATCATTCTCAACACGGTTCGCGGACCGTCTTTCAAACGAGCAAGGGTCGGTTTTTTAAACATGATGCTTGCTGCGGTAATGATGGTGCTGTGATCCACCTTTTCTACAAAAGATTTCACGTAGTCATTTTCCGGTTTAGTAATGATTTCCTCAGCAGTGCCAACCTGCACAATCTCTCCATCTTTCATTATCGCAATGCGGTCGCCTAATTTGATGGCTTCTTCCAAATCGTGGGTAATAAAAAGGATGGTTTTCTGCATTTTCTCTTGCAAGAGCAACAACTCATCTTGCATTTGCGAACGGATCAGGGGATCTAAAGCTGAGAAAGCTTCATCCATCAGCAGGACTTCCGGAGAATTTGCCAAGCCTCGTGCTAATCCCACGCGCTGCTGCATACCGCCCGAAAGCTCACTCACCTTTTGATTTTCATAACCGGCTAAATCGACCAATTCAATCACTTCCATTGCTTTTTTCTCGCGGTCTTGCTGCTTGATTCCTCGCAACTCCAACCCAAAAGCTACATTACTCAACACAGTACGGTGAGGCAACAAACCAAAATGCTGAAAGACCATCGCTAATTCGCTACGCCGGATTTCCAACAATTCTTTATCCGACATATTCGTAATCTCCTTGTTATTCAAAAAGACTTTTCCTGCAGTAGGATTGATGAGGCGATTCACACAGCGCAAGAGTGTTGACTTACCGCTTCCGGATAACCCCATAATGACAAATATCTCACCTTCGCGAATGCTCAGATTCGCATTGCTGACAGCCACATTACAGCCCGTTTCCTCTAAAATAGCTGCTTTATCTTTTCCGCTATTGAGGAGTTTCAAAGCCCTATTTTTATGTTTACCAAATATCAATGATAAGTTTTCAATTCTTATCTTTTCCATGAATTTTATTTTTTTGAATCAACGTTCAATTAAAAAAACTGTTTAGGACTGATTAAAAGTAGTATCCCAAATTAATATTAAAGCGTTTTTCCCAGTTGGCGGTTGCCTCACCTTGATCCAATCCATCACCAAAACTTGGTGTCAGCCAAGGATGATTTTTTCCCATAGCATAATCCATGTAGATGTAGAAAGGACCTCCTGATAGTACGATGCCCGGTACCAATTGCTGCGTATCAAAAAATGATGCATCGGTTTTATCTATATACGCATAATCCACATGTGCTTCTATGGCTTCAATAAAACCACAATTGACTTTAAATGTTTTAGAAAGTCCTGCAGAATAAGTGTTCGCTTTTGCTGCTACCCCGTAAGTTGCGCCATAAGCACCCATCGGCACAATATCAAGTTTATTGTTTAAGTCAGAAACCGCATTGTAATGATGATTGATATAAGATGCTTTAATGTCCCAGCCATGTTTGAAATTAGTATGAACATGCGCTGCAAGGGCAGTGCTCCATGTTGACTTATCCAACACTTGGTTGTAAATGCCACCTACCTGACCGGAAATACCTAATTTAATTTCCGGTATGATATTATAAACTGCCCTGAGATTTGCCTGATTTAACTCTTTAATGGTGGCAAGTTCTTTATTGTTGCCGGAATATCCATTACCGGCTACAACATCATACGAATAGCGACTATTGATGCCGCCGCTTCCTGCCGGTTCTGCTTCCCTGAAATAAGCAAGGTCTAATGCCAAGTTTTTGATACCGGTATAGGAAAAATTAATTCCCATATCATAATCATCTTCTAAACCGAAATAATACTGTCCCTGAAAGAAATAATTATTGGATGCAAAAGAGGCAATGCCAAACGGAACTTGAGAAACGCCTAATTTTACGTATAAGTATTTTGAAATATCATAGCCAAAATAACCATGATGAAGGAAATGGGCATTTGAACTCGGATAAAATCTGTATTCGAAACTTAAATCAACTCCTTTAACTGCACCGTCTATATTCAAGCGCCAGGTATCCCAAGTAAATTCGGGCTGCGTTTGATCAGCCACCCAGCTCTTAGCAAAAATATTATACCTCAGCGCACCACCAAATTCAATATGGGAGTCTTTAGTGTCTTGAGCATAGATAGTTAGATTGAAGATTAAGAAAAAAATAAATGCAAATAAGCGTAAAAACATAATAGATTAATTTATATAAATAGATAAACTTTGACGCGTTTTTATACACATCAAAATTGAATTAATAAGACATAGCGAACACAAAAGGGAACGAAGATTTAAGGGGAAAAACAAAGAACTTAAAACAGATTTAAGTTGACAAAGGTATAAAAACTATGGCTGTCTAAAAAATAAAT
>CAZOUH010000161.1:0-3448 GCA_964582935.1 uncultured Paludibacter sp. | reverse complement strand
ACCAGCGATTAAAGCTTTTGCCGGCGATGGTACGTTCTTTTGCTAAAAAATTGAGGTTTTTCATGTCATTTTTAAAATCTTTTTAAAGAAAGAAATGGATGATAAGCGCTGTAAATGTTTCTACATCAAGCATGAACCATGATGAAGAAGCGGATTGTTTAAGGAAATATTCATAAAAATGAAGGAGCCGTCCTTTTGCGGGACAGCTCCTTCAAGCTTTCTTCTTACTTATTTTACTTCCGCTAAATCTATGGCAAGGGCTTGAGCTACACCTTTTCCATAATTCTCATCAGCTTTCAAACAGTTGCCAATGTGTCTTACTTTGATCATTTTAGGTGCATCCCCCATATTTCTGGCTGTGTTTTCAAACAAAACCTGCTGCTGCGCTGCACTCATCAATCTGAACAAGTCACCGGCTTGCGAATAATAATCGTCATCGTCCTCACGATGATTCCAGTGATCGGCTGCTCCGCTTAGTTCCAAAGGTGGTTCTTTAAATTCGGGTTGCTCTTGCCATTCACTGTAACTGTTGGGTTCATAGCCTAATGTTGCACCATAATTTCCATCTGTCCTCATTTGTCCGTCTCTATGGAACATATTGAGGAAGGGACATTTTGATTGGTTGACAGGAATCAAGTGGTGGTTGACACCCAATCTGTATCGTTGCGCATCGCCGTAAGAGAACAACCTGCCTTGCAACATCTTATCAGGTGAAAAACCAATTCCGGGAACAATATTAGCCGGATTGAAAGCAGCTTGTTCTACGTCAGCGAAATAGTTTTCCGGATTTTTGTTCAACTCCATTACCCCAACTTCTATCAATGGATATTCCTTTTGTGACCAGACTTTGGTTAAATCAAACGGATTGTGTTTATGATTCTTTGCCTGCTCGTCCGTCATGACCTGAATTTTCATTGTCCATTTGGGGAAATCTCCATTTTCAATGCTGTCGAACAAATCACGCTGGTGACTTTCGCGGCATTTTCCAATGATGGCTTCGGCTTCTTGATCGGTTAAGTTCTTAATTCCTTGTTGGGTATGCAAATGGAATTTAACCCAAATCCTTTCATTCTCAGCATTTATCATACTGAAAGTATGACTTCCGTACCCGTGCATGTGACGATAAGAAGCGGGTATTCCCCTGTCACTCATCGTAATAGTAACCTGATGCAATGCCTCGGGCAATAATGTCCAGAAATCCCAATTGTTTTTAGGACTTCGCAGATTCGTTTTGGGATCGCGCTTTACGGCATGATTCAAATCAGGGAACTTCAATGGATCTTTTAAAAAGAAAACCGGTGTATTATTACCTACTAAATCCCAGTTACCTTCATCGGTATAGAATTTAACTGCAAAACCTCGGATGTCTCTTTCAGCATCTGCTGCTCCTCGCTCCCCTGCCACTGTAGAAAATCTGGCAAAGAGTTCGGTTTTCTTGCCAATTTCTGCAAAAATACTGGCTTTGGTATATTTCGTAATGTCGTGAGTCACAGTGAAAGTACCAAAAGCTCCTGATCCTTTTGCATGCATCCGTCTTTCAGGAATAACCTCTCTGTCGAAATGGGCTAATTTCTCAAGAAACCACACATCTTGTAATAACATCGGACCTCTTGGTCCTGCCGTCATGGCATTTTGATTGTCAACTACCGGCGCTCCGGAGCTATGGGTCAATTTTTTCTTCATTTCTTTCATGTGTTTAAATTATTTTTATGATTTATCACTTAAAAAACAAATGTACATAAGAATTTTCAAAATTATATGCTAAGCTTGGAAAAACGTCTTATTTATGCGAAAAAAATCATGTTTGTACATTCACACCTGAAATCCATACCTGCACTTCTAAAATTTAACTTTCTGTTATGAAAATCAAAAATTATCCTGTAAATTTGCCGACTTATTGCCAAATGGCAATTTTAAGAAATTGAGCTGATGAGAGCGATACACACAAAAAGATTAATCTCATTTCATGATACTCCACAATTTGAAATATAGAATTTTATGAATGATAGAACACCTTTTTCGGAACTTACGAGCAGAATGCATACTTTCCGCCAAATCATGGATAAACACCATCCTGAATGGCAGATAGCAATGATATTCAGCAAGATAAATGTTTTTTATTTTACCGGTACCATGACCGAGGGCATGTTGGTCATCGAACGTGATAAAGAAGCGATTTTTTGGGTGAGACGGACTTACGATCGCGCCATTTTAGAGTCTGAATTGAAGGATATTCGTCCGATGGGAAGCTATCGCGATGCTGTTCAGGCTTATACTACCCTACCTTCAGAAGTTTATTTAGAAGCGGATTATGTGCCGCTGTCTATGTTCCAGTTGCTTCAAAAGTATTTCCCTTTTCATACTTTCAAAGCTTTAGATTTCCAGCTATCCCTGACTAAAGCTGTAAAAAGTGATTGGGAGTTGCATTATATGAAAGAGGCGGGTAAAATTCATCAAAGGGTGTTGGAGGAAATTGTACCGACTATTTTGCGTGAGGGCATGTCAGAAACAGACCTTGCTGCAGAATTATATGCTATTATGGTCAAAGAAGGGCATCAGGGCACTGCTCGATTTAATATGTTTGATACAGAGGTTGTGGTCGGACAATTGGGCTTCGGTGAAAATTCCATGTATCCCACCAACTTTAATGGTCCGGGAGGCAGCAAAGGTTTGTGTCCCGCTGTGCCAAGTTTGGGTAGCAGGGTGCGTAAACTCCAACAGGGTGATTTGGTATTTGTAGATATGGGCTTGGGCGTGAATGGTTATTATTCGGATAAAACCATGACTTATATGTATGGCAAAGCATTGCCGGAAAAGGTTCAAGACATACATCAACAATGTGTGGATATTCAATATCAAATGGCGGAAATGCTAAAGCCGGGCAATACGCCTGAATATATTTATAACACCGTTATGGATGGTCTGGCGGATGATTTCAAAGAAAATTTCATGGGTTTTGGAAACCGTCAGGTCAAATTTCTTGGACATGGTATCGGTCTGACCGTAGATGAGTGGCCTGTGATTGCCAAAGGATTTAAAATGCCTTTGCAAGAAAATATGGTCTTTGCCTTAGAACCTAAAAAAGCCATACCGGGTGTGGGTACGGTAGGAATAGAGAACACCTTTATTGTAACAGCTGAAGGAGGAAAGAATATTTCGGGTGATAATCGAGGGTTGATATTTGTTGCGTGATGTCGACATAGTTCAAGCAAGCTTGACTCTGCCCTCGCTTAACGCTTGCTTTCAAGATTGCGCCTGCTTCGCTTTCTCTCCTGTACTTTTTTCTTGACAAAAAAGTACCAAAAAGTCAAGACTGCGCCTGCTTCGCTCAAAAAACTAGCGTTCAAAAAGCTAAAACCCCCAAACTCGCCGCTTTGCGGCTCAAACAGTGGGTGTTTTTTAACGCTTTTCTCTCTTGTTTTTTGGCTCACCAGTCGAGGTCGGTCTG
>CAZOUH010000160.1:2137-3463 GCA_964582935.1 uncultured Paludibacter sp. | reverse complement strand
TACCATCGTTGAAGTTACCGAACTGGTGATGGTAATAATTTCTGCCGGCGTCATTTTATTTGTCAATGAAATAGGTTTTTTAGGAACTATAATCATAGAACCTGCTACCACTTTAGGATAAGTTTTGATTCCCAAGAAAGATCTCGTCCCCACTACCCTACCGTTAGGATAAAGAACAAACGCATTCTTTTTCAGGGCTTTGTTAGAAAACCCACCGGATGAAACAACATAATCTTTAAAACTGTTGGTTGATGAATGTACGACAAAAGAAGGATACATCACTTCACCAATCACTTTTACAGTTTGAGATTTTTTGGGTACGACGATCACGTCGCCGCTTTCTACAAACAAATCTTTTAAACTTCCGGGATGTTTCATAATCTCATCCAAATCCAAAGATACCACTCCTGCAGCATACAAGAGTTCCTGAATGTCTTTCACACTGGCATAATTGGTTATCGTATCCAACGCATTCAATTCGGCAATACCGCCTATCTGCATCTTGCTTAACACTGCTAAATCCAAGGTGCTTTCTGAAGTACTTTGTAAAATACGCCTGAGATTTCTTGTAAAAATCTTTGCCATGGGGTTATCACTCACCCAGTTTTCTTCGTTTCTTATTAAATAAGCACTGCTGATAGATGCATAAGGCGTAAAGCCACCGGTTCTTTCTAATAGATCTGAAACCCTGATGTTTTTATGTTCAACCGTATAAAATCCCGGATTCTTTACCTCGCCTTCGATAGATGCCATCCGTATAGGCTCAATGCCTTCTATTGATCTGACAATCACCAAATCTCCATTTTCAAGATACATGGTTCCGGCATCATCATCGAAATTCAAATCTTTATCTAAACTCACCGTGAATGTTAAAGATTTCTTGCTGCCTTCTTCCATTCTTGACGGGTCTTTGATGATCCGCACGATTTGTATATTATCAGTCTCGGCACCATCTGTAAATCCCTTTGCTAAGAAAACCAAATCCCTCACATTCATTTTCATATTCAATGGATATCTTCCAGGCTTTTTCACCTTCCCTTGTATGGTGACAAACTGTTCGTCCATAAAGTTTTTCAAAGAATCAATCATGATGTAATCCCCATTGACCAAGGCTAAATCCGGATTCTCTCCTTTCAATATCTTTCCTAAATTGAAACTAATCATTTCCGGATTTTCGTTCTTTTTCTGACGTTGGATGGTTACAACATTTAAGAAAGCTTCATCCTGTACTCCGCCTGCTTTATCAATTAAACTTTTGACTGTTAAATCAGGAGTTAGAGCATAAGTCCCGGGAGCTTTCACTGCACCCGCCAACTCTACTCGATT
>CAZOUH010000160.1:0-2037 GCA_964582935.1 uncultured Paludibacter sp. | reverse complement strand
CACTGTAATATTTTGACAACTCCTTTTCAATGGTTTTAGTAGCTTTTTCAAAAGTTAATCCTCCCACTTTTATTAATCCGGTATTGGGTATGCGTATCAATCCGTCGGGAGTTACTTTTAATTTGTAGGTAACATCATACAGTCCGGAAATATCAATCAGCAGCTCATCATTGGTTCCAATGACATAATTGACAGGGGTGGGTAGATTTAAATTGGGTTCGAAAGAAATAATGGAACGATTAAACATCTCAGAACCAAAGACTTTTATTTTCTTTTCATCTTCCTGCATCATAAATTCTCGATAAAGAGAATCTTCGACAAATGTACGCTCATCAACATAATAGGGTTCTTCATCTTCATCTAAATTAGCATTCAAAGCTTGAATATACTTGCGAAATTCAGACATTTGTTGAATATTGGCAGGTAGCCCGCCTCCTTGTGACTGATAATTGCCTTGATTATATTGTTGCGGGTTATTAGATTGTCCGGTCTTCCTTTGATTCGGATTCATTTGTTGTAGCAACAACATGCGCTGTTGCGGTGTCATGCTGTTTAAATCCTGAGCAGGAAGCTTCAAAATAAAAGGTGCGATCAATAAAAGAATCAGTAAGCTTTTCTTCATTGTGAATTTATTTGTCTATAATGGAATTGCGTATGTAATTTCTATAACTATATTCTAAATTATATTAGATTTAATAACGTGTAAAAGTATTTTATAGTATATCTCAAGCTGAGAAAATAATTGCATTTTTATCATATGGATGGACGTGCTTGATTACTTTTCACTTGGATATTACAAATTTTTCTGATCATCCTGATAATATTGGAAATAGGTGTCTGCACTTTGATTCTTTTTCTTCCTCTTATCTGCTGCATAACCATACCCATAACCGTATCCGTACGACCCTACTCCATAATTTTTACTGCGACCGTAGGTGTATTTTCTGGAGTAATATTGGGAGTAATTACTCGTATCAACCTCTACATCATTTAGGATAGAATAGAACTGTATGTTATCAATTTTCAACTGGTTGGATAGATTACGTACAAAAATTTTGTTTGTCTTGTTGCTCCTGATGACAAAAAGATTGATATCCGACAAAGTTGCAAAGGAATAGGCATCCGCTACAACGCCAATCGGACTGGTATCCGCAATGATAAATTCATATCGTTCTCTCAACTCCTTAAACATCTCTGTCAGCTTTTGGGAACGTATCAGTTCTCCTGCATTCGGAGGTACCGTACCCGCTGTAATGAAATCAAAATCAGCTCCTTCAGGTCTAACTATGATTTCATCTAATGTACATTGGTTGGCTAAATAGTTCGAAACGCCCAAATCGTTATCACAGCCCAAACGCTTATACACACTCGGTTTACGTATATCCATATCAACCAATAATGCTTTTTTGCTTGCCATGCCGTAGGCAGATGCCATATTGATACAGAAGTAGGTCTTGCCGTCTCCCGACTCGGACGATGAAACCATGATGGTAATGTCCGTTTTTCTTTTGGCAAGAAATTCTATCCTCGTCCTGACAATGCGAAACATCTCTGTAAAAGATGAGCGCGGATTCTCTGACACAATATAAGGACTGTCTGAGTGGGTATGCCGTATCAATCCGATAAGCGGAAATGCACAGTACTTTTCAACATCGCTACCGGATCGTATGGTGTTGTTCATCAGCTCTTTCAAAACAACGAAAGCAGCGGGAAGCAAGAGTCCGAGAATCAAAAACATCATGAAGGTTTTTGATTTTTCTTTGTAATTAGTCACGGAGGTAGTCCTGGCTCTGTCTAATATATTATTATCCGGTGTATTGGATGCTTTCAGAATTTGAGCCTCCGCCCTTTTTTGCAGGAACATGGTGTAATAACTGTCGTTCATGCGGTAATTCCGTTCTATACCTACCATTTCTAATTCTTTTTCAGGAAGATTGTTGATTTGCTGTTGCACTTCGGCAAGCCTGCGATTCAAATCTTGCTTCTGGATTTCGATGGAGGTATGCATGTTCTTTATGACCTCAGCAATTGCCAATT
>CAZOUH010000159.1:0-3560 GCA_964582935.1 uncultured Paludibacter sp. | reverse complement strand
ATCATATCGGCAACAACACAAACACCGCCACATCCCACACTGCGTGTGATATTATTAATGCTGTGATATTTTTTTTGTTATATATGAATAATAAGCCCCAAAAGGCTCCACAAACTAAAGCTGCCATTATCAGCATGAAATTAAAGGACCAGATATGCACCAAAGCATAAACAAGGGTGGTCACAAAAAAGGCAACCCAATCCCCGTATTTTACACCGATGGCACGCTGGACAAAGCCTCTCCAGAAGATTTCTTCTGCCGGACCTATCAGTGCCAATAATAATATCCCTATGACATAAGGATTGTTCCCTTCTTTTAGAGAATAGATATTGCCTATTTGCGGCTTCGCAAAATCGAACCAGGCAGTTGACAGATAATTGCCAAGATAAAAAACCCCATAAAGGACAACTGCCGATACCAATCCTAAAGCCACCTCTTTGGCAGAAAAATTAAATTGAAGCAAGAAATCTTTTACTGATGCACTGCTGATTCGTATCAACACCAGGGCTGAAACGCTCATTGCCACCCAGAAGTTTATCGCTCCCGCCGTCCATGGAGAAAACATTAAAAACCATAATGTGGCTGCAACAAGTATGGCTGTTATGATGCGATTCATAAATAATAAGCAATTACATTCAGAATAGTAAAAAGCATGGAAAATGTCATCACCAACTGTGCTGACATACCATCTAAATCTTTTATGACTTCAGGCGTCTCTGCCGTAGTTTTCATCATCAGTTTGATGTTTCTGATCGCCATAGGTACTGAAATCAAAGTAATTAATGTGATGGGATGAATCATGCCCAAAGCATTCATCAGTATGACCATCAGATAAGATCCTAATGCCAACACCACGTATTGAATTTTTGAACCTTTGATGCCTAACAGCATAGCTTGCGTTTTGATATGTGCTTGCGAATCACGTTGGATATCACGCGTATTGTTGGCATGTAAAATATTCACTACCAACATAGCCACAGGCACGTTCAGCAATAATACCTCCCACATCAATTGGGAAGTCAGCACATACGCAGTACCTAAGCCAACCATAGGACCATAGAGTATAAATATCAACAAATCACCTAAGGCACGTGCTTTCAAAGTATAATAAAACAAAGCACCCAATACACCGCTTAAACCAATCCACAATAAATTGATACCGGTATGATAAGTCAGGTATAAGCCTATGGCTGAAGCAATGGCTACCAATGTCAATCCGTACCACAGATAAGTGGAAGGCTGAAAGATCTCTTGCACCAACAAGCGTTCGCCACCGAAAGAATCTTTTTGGTCAATACCATATTTATAATCGTAATAATCGCTGATAAGATTGCCGCCTGCATGTAAGAACATAACCCCGATCAAGGCAAGCAGTCCGTACCACCAATCAATCTGCATCAAGCTCTGCTGATGATAGAATACATAGGAAACACTAACCACCACCGGCATGGTAGAGGCAGGAAATGCCCAGGGACGAACGGCTAATATCCAGTATTTAAAAGGTACTTTCATATTTTGACAATTAATCATCAACAGTCAGATTATTCTCGTACACAAAGTCTTACAACTACAAGATGGTCAAACTTCACATGCTTCATTGCTGTTATTATATGCTTAGCAATTCGTTGAAACCTTTTAAAGATTCCAACACATTTGTTCTCACATTTATAAAATAAACGATTCCTTGCGCTTTTAGTTCATCGGCACAAGCCGGTGCACCTGCCACTACCAAAATTTCTTGATTTTTGGTCAGCTCATAAGCTTGTGGCGCGTATTCGGCATATTCCTCATCGCTTGAGCACAACACGATAATGTCTGCTTCAACTTTGCGAGCAGCAGCTACACCTTCCTCTACAGTAGCAAAACCGAGATTATCTATGATTTCATATCCGGCACAAGCAAAAAAGTTAGATGAAAACTGAGCACGAGCCAAGCGCATGGCTAAGTTGCCAATAGTCAGCATAAAGACCTTCGGGCGTTTGGCAGCAGCTTCCGTAGCAAAGCGTAATTTTTCAAACTCTTCTGCACCACGCACCATCTCTAAGGTTTCAAAACCATTTTCATTTGCAGATACCTTGGATGCTTTATCTCTTAAGCCGGTTACTTCAGAAAAGTTAGGGAACTGGTTGGTACCTAACAACACTTCCCTGCGGGAAGATATATTTTTCAAGCGATTTTCAGCAGTTGTTTTCAAAGCTCTTTGCACCTTGTTGGATGCTACATTTGCCAAGAAACCACCGTTTTCTTCTATTTCCAAGAAAAGATTCCAAGCTTGCTGTGCTATTTCATTTGTCAGATTTTCAATATAGTATGAACCTGCACCCGGATCAGCAACTTTATCAAAATTCGATTCTTCCTTTAACAACAACTGTTGGTTGCGTGCTATCCTTGCGGAGAAATCGTTAGATTCTTTATAAGCTGCGTCAAAAGGTAATACCGTCATGGAATTTACGCCGCCCAAAGAAGCACTCATGGCTTCAGTTTGTGTGCGCAACATATTCACATAGGGATCAAAAATCGTTTTATTGAAAGATGAAGTTTCAGCATGCATGCGGATTTTCATGGCACAATAGCAAATTCCATCTACTGTTTCCGGACAGTCAGGACGTCTGCAAATTGGAGTATAAGCTTTTACAATCAATGCCCACAGCCATTTTGCAGCGCGAAATTTAGCAATTTCCATGAAGTAATTGCTACCCACACCAAAATTAAATTTGATTTTTTTGGCTGCCATTTGAATATCGATACCTTTGTCGATCATCATGGATAAATACTGATTACCCCAAGCCAAAGCATAGCCTAATTCCTGAGCTACATAGGCACCGGCATTACTCAGGCTGATGGCATTCACGCCTACAACACGGTAGAAAGGTAATTTAGCCGAAGCTGTTGCAGCGGCTTCCAACATAAGCGCCATCTCCTCCTCTGCGTACTGCTTGCCACGCAACAACATGCTGTTGATGGGATCGAAATTCACTGAACCGTGTAATTCCAATACATTATATTGCTCTTGATTAAAATATGCTATTAAAAGATTGACCAACTCAACTGTTTGAGTCGAACAAGTTTTGAAGTTTAATTCTAATTGATTAGCCGGTACTTTATCCAAGAGTTTGGTTATGAATTCGAGAGAAAGATCTTCTTTATTGATGGTAAAATAGAAGGAGTTGACACCTTTTTCGAGTAATTCAACAGCTTTTTTATTGGCGACAGCCACCTCCTTCACCACTATATCCTGGCGGACAAACCAATTGTTATCAGGTTTAGTACCGCGTACATATGGAAACTTTCCCGGCTCAGCTTCGGTTGTTGCCAATCCCTGTATATCTTCCGCACGATAAAAGGGTTTTACATTGAAACCCTCATTGGTTTTCCATAATAATTTTTTATCGAAATCGGCTCCTTTTAAATCTGCCTTCACTACTTCCATCCATTCTGCAGTAGTAACTTGCGGGAAATCAACTAATAAGTTTAATTTTTTCTCTGACATGATATCTAATTAAATGTAATCTAAAAACGGCTACAAAAGTACAAAATATTTACCATTTGGCAATTATTTA
>CAZOUH010000158.1:0-3599 GCA_964582935.1 uncultured Paludibacter sp. | reverse complement strand
GCTTCAAAAGCTGCAATTTTTTCTGCCGCAGTACCACTACCACCAGAAATGATAGCTCCTGCATGTCCCATGCGCTTGCCGGGAGGGGCGGTCTGACCGGCAATAAAGGCTACTACCGGCTTGGTGATATGTGCTTTGATGTATTGTGCTGCCTGTTCTTCGGCATCCCCGCCAATTTCGCCAATCAAAACTATGGCTTCAGTTTCAGGATCGTCTTCAAACATTTGCAACAATTCTATAAAATACAATCCGGCTACTGGATCGCCGCCAATACCTACACAAGTACTTTGTCCGATACCATTGGTAGTGAGTTGGTTGACCATCTCGTAAGTTAGGGTGCCGCTCCTGCTGATCAAACCAACATTTCCTTTTCGGAAGATATTCCCAGGTAAGATACCTATTAAACATGCGTCGGGCGTAATCAGACCCGGACAGTTGGCACCAATCAATTTGACATCCTTTTTAAGGAGATAAGCCGATACTTTGACCATGTCTAAAGTCGGAATGCCCTCAGAAATACAAACCACCAATTTGACACCGCCCTCAGCAGCTTCCATGATGGCATCAGCAGCAAAAGCTGCCGGTACAAAAATAACGGATGTATCAGCTCCTGACGCTGTTACAGCTTCTTCTACCGTATTGTAAACCGGAATATTCTCAACGAACTGACCGCCTTTACCGGGCGAAACACCCGCTACGATATTGGTTCCGTAAGCCTTCATCTTGGAAGTGTGAAAACTGCCATCGCGACCGGTAATACCCTGTACCAATACCTTGGTTTTTTGATTGATTAAGATACTCATGACTGCAATAATTGAATGGCTTCCTGTGCGGCTTCACTCATGGTTTTCACTACGGGGATATTGGCTTCTTCAATAATGGCTAAGCCTTCTTTAGCATTGGTTCCGGAGAGTCGAACCACAATCGGAATGGTGACCTGAAGTTGTTGTATGGCGGTGACCAATCCGCGTGCTACATCATCGCAACGGGTGATACCCCCAAAAATATTAATCATTACCACTTTCACATGTTCATCCGATAACAGGAGTTGCATGGCATCAACTACCTTTCGAGGATTTGAACTGCCACCTATATCTAAGAAGTTAGCAGGCTTCCCGCCATAATACTGAATTAAATCCATGGTTGCCATTGCCAATCCGGCACCATTGACCATACATCCGATATTGCCATCCAAACGGATGAAAGACAAGCCTTTTTCCTTGGCTTCTAATTCTATCTTTTCATCTTCATCCGGCTCGTTGAGTGCAGCAATGGAAGGATGGCGGTATAATGCATTGTCGTCAAAATTCATCTTTCCGTCCAACGCCAATAGTTTTCCTTTTTCAGTGATAACCAAGGGGTTGATTTCTAAGAGAGAAGCGTCCGTGTCTAAAAATAGTTGATACAGTTTTTGAAATAAATCGATGGCTTGTTTTACCAACTGTGGGTCGGTGAAAAGTTTATAGGCAATTTTTCTTGCTACAAACGGACTTACACCCAAATCAGCATCAATGGGTAATTTATAGATAGCCTCCGGATTTAGTTTGGCAACTTCTTCAATTTCTACACCTCCTTCGGCACTTGCCATGAAAATCACGGATTTGGTGTTGCGGTTGATGGTTAAACCTACATAATATTCAGCATGAAATTGTACTCCTTCCGCCACCAATACTTTTTCAACCGGATAGCCTTTGATATCCATACCTAAAATCTTATCAGCTGCCTCTTTGAGTTCGTTGTGGTTGCGGGCTAATTTCACCCCGCCGGCTTTTCCGCGTCCGCCAACCAACACTTGGGCTTTGACTACAACAGGAAATCCCAAATCTTGGGCAGCTGCCATTACTTCTTCAGTGGTGTGACAGACACGCTCTTTTGTGACCGGAATGGCGTATTGAGAAAAAAGTTGTTTAGCTTGGTATTCGTGGATTTTCATGGGAATTAGTTTATTCGTTCATCGTTCATCGTTCATCGTTCATCGTTCTTAGTTATCCGTTTAACCTTATTCTTCGCAATATCCCTTTGAATATCGCATCCACTCATACAATCATCCATGCAGGATGTGTTTTTTGATGTGACTGCCTTCACAATGGAGTAGATGGTGTAGGCAACAGCGGCAATGACAATTAACAGTACAAGTATATCTTGGAACATAAACACAAAATTAAGATTTTCTTTCTAACAACACAATATTTTCTACATGATGGGTGTGGGGAAACATATCTACGGGCTGCACTTGGGTCACTTGATAAGACGAAGTCAATAGGCTGATGTCACGCGCCTGCGTGGCAGGATTGCAGCTGACATACACGATCCGCTGAGGAGCTGCAAAAAGCATCGCCTTAATAACTTTGTCGTGCATACCTGCCCTCGGCGGATCTGTAATAATCACATCCGGCTTCCCGTGTTCCAGCATGAAATCTTCGTTCAGCAAATCCTTCATGTCTCCTGCATAAAACAAAGTATTGTCAATATTGTTTAGTATTGAATTTTTCTTTGCATCTTCAATGGCTTCAGGAACGTATTCTATGCCTATCACCTGCTTGGCTTGGCGGGCAATAAAATTGGCTATGGTTCCGGTTCCGGTATATAAATCATATACAATTTCTTGACCGGTCAATTGCGCCATTTCCCTTGCTTTTTTATACAGTTCATAGGCTTGCAGAGAATTGGTTTGAAAGAAACTCTTAGGACCGATTTTAAATTTCAGTCCTTCCATTTCTTCAAAAATATGCTCATTGCCTTTGAACAGATGTACCTCCTGGTCGGTGATGGTATCATTGGCTTTGCCATTGATGATGTATAAAAGCGAAGTGATTTGCGGAAATGTATCAGCCATATGTTGCAGCAATGCTGTTCTTGCCTTTTCATCTTCATGAAAAAAAACCATGATCAACATCAGCTCACCGGTAGTGCTTGTCCGCACAATCATTGTCCGCAGGAAACCTTCCTGTTTCCGCAAGTCAAAGAATGTCAGCTTGTTTTCTATGGCATATTTACGTACTTCATTGCGCAATTGATTAGAAACATCATCCTGCAACCAACATGTATGAATATCCAATACCTTGTCAAACATTTTCGGCATATGAAAACCCACACCATTCATATTGAAATCCTGGTTGCTATTCAACTCGTCTGTAGTCAGCCATTTCCTGTTGGAAAAAGTAAACTCCAATTTGTTGCGGTAAAATTCACTTGTTGCCGAACCTAAAATGGGAGATACTTCCGGCAATGCTAATTTACCGATGCGTGTTAAATGATCGATAACCTGTTGTTGCTTGAATTTCAATTGTTCCGAATAGGGCAGCATTTGCCATTTACACCCGCCGCAAGTCCCGAAATGCTCGCAGACCGGCTCAATCCTTTCTTTAGAATATTCATGAAAATGAATTGCCCGCGCCTCTAAAAATGCACTGCGCTTTTTGGTGATCTGCAAATCGACTATGTCGCCGGGTATCACATGCGGCGCAAAAACTACTTTCTCATCTACACGTGCCAAAGCCTTGCCTTCAGCGGCGATATCGGTTATTAATACATGTTCGAGAATAGGAAGGGGTCTGAATTTACGAGCCATAGGAAGTTGTATTATTTTTATAAAAAGA
>CAZOUH010000157.1:0-3613 GCA_964582935.1 uncultured Paludibacter sp. | reverse complement strand
ATTCGCAACAAATCGTTCACCGTCTTTACCGGATTAAAAGTAGTGATGGGCACTTCCACGAAGATGGTATTCCAATCCGACATGGCACCATTCCATAATCCGGGTAACTCTAAGGCTTTCAGGGTTTTTCCACTTTTGGATTTGAAGGAGATAAAGCCTGTATTCGGATCTACATATTGAGTTAAGTCGAATTTTTCTCCTTGATAATTTTTCACGCCACAAACTAAATCAACCGGATTGAAATGAGTGGATTGCGACATTTTATTTCTCTCATCCGGATTAGTTGTATCAATTTGTGAGCTTTCAAGTATCTGTGCCGAAGCAGTACCATCTTGGTTCTTAGTAAAAAAAGGTCCCCCACCCGGCTCCCCGGTATTGGGCACCATACCACATACCCTGATGGGACGATTCAGTTTATTTTTCAGATAATCTTGCAAAGATTTCCCCGACAAACCGGAAATATCCGGATGTAAATTATTCAAAGTTTTTTCGCAAAAAGTCGATATTTCTTTCAATTGATGGTCAGCAAGCTGTTCTCTATCCATCATGCTGAGATAATCATATGTCTGTTGTTGTATTTTCACCAACAGCCCTGCTATCATCTTCTTATAAATAATAGTCGGATTTTTCAAGGCATCGGGTACAACATTATCAATATTCTTGATAAATATCACATCAGCATCCAAATCATTCAAATTTTCTATCAATGCACCATGACCACCGGGACGAAATAACAACTTGCCTTTGTCTCTGAAAGGCTGATTGTTTTCATCTGCTGCAATGGTGTCTGTAGATGGTTTTTGTTCTGAAAAACTAATTGAATAATCGGCATGATAGGAATCTGAAAAATTGTCAACTATGGCTTTGAAATGATTTTCAAACAAGGATCGGTGTTCTCCCGATACAGTAAAATGTATGTGGACTGCACCCTGTTTATTGCGCGCATACAGAGCACCTTCAGCCAAATGTTCCATAAAAGGAGTGCGATTTTCTTGTTCGTAACGATGAAACAACAACAGTCCTTTAGGCAAAGCTCCATAGTTCAGTCCCCTATCATTCAGCAAATTATCTACGACAGATTTGTATTTTTGAGCTGATATCAGACTTGCGATATTCATTCCTTCATTTTTCTCGCAACTGCTGTCTAATTCCTTGTGAAATGCAAATTTGTCGATTTTCTCAAAGAACTCAATCACTGACTCTTGCTGAGGTAACTCAGACTCACCATCCAAAAATTCGTACAAATCTTTGAACATACGACTGGCTGCACCGGAGGCAGGTACAAATTTTAAGATGGTATGATTCTGTTCAAGATAGACGTCCCAAATCCGGAGACATTCCGAAATATCCTCATGAGATAATTGCAGCACACCCTTATTGACAGAGGCTGAACTGACAACAGACAAAAACGGGAAGCCTTTTTCAAAAGCTTTTAATTGCTCTCTCAATTTCAATTCAGAAATTCCTTTTTCTTTCAGCTGAAGCAAGTCAGCCGGGTTAAGTGTTAAATTTTGCATATCAGTATTTTTAGATTTCCATGTTAATTACCTAACTGTTTGTTTAACAGATTCATTTCAGCAAGTCTTGCCTTTAAAAACTCATTTTGCTCGACTACAAATAAAAGCGACCGATAATCAAACAGCAAAATGTCCATATAGACTTCCATAGCACGGCTTGAATAATCATAAGCTTGCTGTATATCACCTTTGATTTCGTAGAGCACCGATAAGTTATGGGCAGTTTTTATTTTTTTCGATTTGTTAGATGTCGTTGCCAATAAATCTTTCCAAATCATGATGGCAGCATCCCAATTTTTCACATATACAGCATCAAAACCTTGCTTGAGTTTTTTATCTTGAAACTTAAAAAAATAACGATCAGACTGTTCCCAGTAAGGAATAAATTTACTGACTGATCTCCTGCCACTGATCAAAGCGCCATCTATCAAAGCATTTCTTCTGTCGGGCAAACCATCGATGGCACGTTGCCTGTAATACGATTCCGATTCCCAATAAACCGTATCTTTAGCAGCGAAAGAATAAATTTGGTTTTTATCGGGGAAATGCACACTCCAATTATAGTCATAAATTGCCTCTAAATAAGCAATATAGGTAGATTGATCTGTATCATACAATTCTCCGATTTTATCATTGACGAGGATGCGATTCAAAGCAATGATACCGTCAGCTGCCTCTTTTTGAGCCAAGTCATTGAGATAATCTTTATCCGGATAAGAAGCATCCGAAAAATTACTATCCTTTTTAACGGATTCATGCATCAAATGAATGGAGCCGAAAAACTCTTTCTCTGCCATGGCTTCAGAAAGAGAAGCCAAAGAAAACAAAGCTAAGCTGTCGGTTTCAATCGCAATGGTCTTGCGGATTTCATTGTACAATTCGGTAGTATGTCCATAAGTATGGGGCTGAGGAAGTGAGTTGTTGACTATCAACAAATGATTGACATCCTCCGGAAAACTTATTTTTGCCGGACGCAATACATCAATGCTGGTATATAACATCCCTGAGCACGCGGTCAGGAAGACGCCCCATAAAAAAATCACGATACTTCGCCAAAGCTTTTGTATATAGTCCATTATGAAAAGTGAGTCAAAAAAAGAAAAAACAGATACTGCAAAAATAGCAAAACAATTTCATCTATACCAACATGCTTGATAAATACTTCAACATAAAATCAAAGCATTACAGCTGCATTTTAATCCGCCAATATTGGGGGTACATATTATTGGTTCTGTTACCAAGATGTTTAACCCAACCTAATATCTGTTGTTTGTATCTTATCAATACATAAGCACGTTGGAGGGTTCCCGGCAATAGGATGTTTTCCCTTTTCAAATAGGAGATGGCAGTATTGTAATCCACATCATAAAATAAGAACTGATTGGAATTGATAATTTTAGACAATGCAAATTGATGCGCAGGAATATGATCTTTTGCTTTTATTTCAGCGATTAAAACACCATTCACAAGACAATTGAAATGATTATGCAATCTCAAACATACATCCAAATGCGAAAGAGGAATAGCTCGAATCTGATTATTTTGTTCAATGATTTCAAAGTTTTCCGAATTGAGTATTTGACTGCCATACACTTTTGTGTGATTGATGATGGGAGTGTTTTTACGCAACTTATTGGTTCGGAAATTCGATGCAGCATGTCCTGCACCGTTTTTTCTCAACACTGCCATAAACAAACCTTCTCCCTTGATCAGATGTGGATAAAAGCGATAGCCGCAATCAGACTCTACAATACCATTAAACTCGCTGATGTCAATTTCAAGATGTTCGGCACCTAATTCACTACAGATCCATGCAATTTGTTTTTCATTCTCTTCTCTGTTATAAGTACAGGTACTGTAAATTAACAAACCATTATCTTTCAGGCTGTCCCATACATCTTGCAAGATATCTTTTTGACGAATTGCGCAGTTTTGTACGTTTTGCATACTCCACTCTTGTATGGCAGTTTTGTCTTTTCTGAACATACCTTCTCCTGAGCAGGGTGCATCTACTAAAACGGCATCAAAAAACTGTGGTAATTGTTGAAAGTCTTTGGGGGCATTGTTTGTAACCACCACATTGGGATTACCCCACT
>CAZOUH010000156.1:0-3614 GCA_964582935.1 uncultured Paludibacter sp. | reverse complement strand
TTTATATAAGGATATTATTCCGATATCATCATGCTTTCACAATCTAATCAACAAATAATTAACTATTCCCATTAAAAGATTTTAGGTTTCTTTTATCTTATAGACTGAACATTTCAATTATTAAATATGTTTCATGATTATAAAGGAACTAATTGGCTCAATTTTAATAAATATTACCCCCCATCCCCCCTAAAGGAGGGCTATTGCAGCGTGCAAGGGATAAACAATTGCACGAAAAAGTCCCCATCAGGGGATTTAGGGGTTGAACGAATATTACCCCCAAAAATAACAAATTCAATCGCTTTTGAATTATGATCTTATCAGATGGAACTCATCATTAAATTAAAAATTATGAAAAAATTATGCTTACTTCTGACCTTTAGCTTTTTAGCTTTATTTGCTACTACATCAGCTCAAAACAATAACGAAAGAGTTCGTATGGAAAAAGATATTCAGCTGTTAAAAGAGAAACACCTCCCCCAACAAAGAAAATTTCCAATGAAACAATTGAAAATTTCCAAAGAGTTGTTAAAATCTTCAGAGTCTCATAAACATCAATTGGATAGCATTATTGACCAAGATGATTATGGAATCTATAAGATAATTTTTACTTATGAAGAAAATGGGAATAGAATTTCAGTATTTTATGATTGGGACTCAGAAATTTCTGCTTGGATTAAGCCGCTTAAATTAGAAGATACATTTGATGAAAATGGGAATATGACTTCAGAAACTACTTACAATTGGAATGCAGTAAGCAATGAATGGGTTGAAGCTTCTAAGATAACATACACCTATGATGAAAGTGGGAAGCAGACTTTATTTGCTTATTACAATTGGAAATCAGGCATTAATGATTGGGTTGGATTTTATAAAAGTGAGTCAACTTATGATTATACCATTTCAGCATCCGAAATAAGATTGCCTTATGGAAATTTCACTCATAAAATTGTAGATAAGGTCAGTTATGAATTTAGAGATGGGAATTGGGTCCATGATTTCACTACTGAATTTTTCTATTCAGAGATTGCTTCATCTTACCTCAAGGAATTAGATGTTCATGCTGTAAGATTATTTCCCAATCCGGCAACAGATTTTATTTCTATTCAAGGAGTTGAAGGAGAAAATTATCAATTTAAATTACTTAATCTTCAAGGATCAACACTGCTTTCAAAAGAAAATAATGGCAATGAACAAATCTCGGTTCAGAGCTTAGCAAGTGGAATTTATATGTATCAAATTATAGATTCTAACGGAAATCACAAGACCGGAAAAATTGTAATTGAATAAGAAAAAATTAAACAGATTTTTCTTCAGCAATAAAATAATAATATCAAGAACCGATGGTAGAAATGCTGTCGGTTCTTGAGCTTTATCGTAAAGCTATTGTTATTCTACATGAGTTATTTATCTTAAAATACATTTAAATCAAAAAAGTTTAATATATTTGCAAATGAATATTATGAACTAACTATCAATTAAAAAAATTAAACATTTATGAAAAAAATCTTTTTATTTTCCATCGCTTTTGCTGTGTTATTTTCTGCATGCAGCCCTTATGAAGTGTCAGAGCCGGTTACAACTGCCTCATTAGGCAAAGCGACCGTAACCGGAGTTGCTTTTGCCAACACAGATTTGACAGCCACTAACCAAAAGTTTGCTCCTGAAGGAACAAAAATTAAGTTTACTATTGATTATGACAAATTTGGTATTAAAAATACCAGTGGTACTTTTGCAGCTGAAACTGTTGTAGGTGCAAATGGTGAATATTCAATTAGTTTACCCGCTATTGCTGCTGCTGTTACCTACTCCATTGCTTGTGAGGAATTTATAACTGATGAGATTCAATCTACATCAAGCAGTGAAAAAATATATGCAGTAGCAGGAGCACAAAGTATAGCCGTACAAGAAAATTTCACTTATGTTAAAAACTTCACTTATGCAGCTTCTGCGACAGCGGTTTCTACAACACTTAATTGGACAGAAACAGGTAGGTTTGAAACTAAACTTGAATATGTTAGGAATGAAAATACAGCTACTAAGGTCGAAATACCTGCAGGAACAGAGGTGGTGGTAACCATTGCTAAAACCGCTTTGGAAACCGACAACGACAAAGTATTTACTGTAACTGTTGGAACCGGCGGAAAACTTGCAATTGAACATCTATGTCCTCCTCTGACTGCCTCACCCAATAAATTAGCTTTTTCTATCAAAGCAGCTGTAATTTTACCGGTTGAAAAATTGGGAGATACCGAAGATAGCTATGAAGTTTATAGTATTCCAACGGCGTCGTCATCTTACAACTTGATGGCAGGATACACCAAAGATGATGTAAAATCTATTTTACTTACAAGGTAAACGTTAATCAATTTAAAATATTAAAAAATCATGAAGAGATTATTTTTATTAGTTGTACTAAGCAGTTTTCTCGTTTCGTCAGGCTTTGCTCAGGCAACCGAAGGTAAACAAAAAAGAGATGTCAAAGAGTTATTGCCCAAAGCCGGTGATATAGCTTTAATCATTGACGCAGCTCCATTTTTAAATTATGCTGCTGATGTGCTAAGTTTTGATGGCGGTGTTTCTGCCGTTGCGCCCGGGTTTATGTCTTTCAGACAAGATGTGATGGGTAAGTATTTCTTGGAAGATGATTTTGCCATAAGGGCGAGACTAACTGTAGGTACCAACAATTTCAATAATAATTATTACATACAAGATGATTATAAATTGGTGAATGATGGTGATGTAGATGCGAGAGTTGTTGACGTTTGGAAACAGAGATCATCGGCTTATGAATTGGCGGGTGGTGTTGAGAAACGCATCGGTCAAGCGCGTGTACAAGGTTATGTTGGTGCTGAACTTTTTCTTGGTTTTTCTAATTTGAAGGACAGTTACAAATATGGTAACCCTATTACTCAGGCGAACAAAACTCCATCTTCAAGCAATCCAAATACTAACGTTGCCGGTGCTACCAGAACCCTCTACAGCAAAACCTTAGGCAATAACTTCGAATATGGCTTGAGGGGTATTGTGGGTGTTGACTTCTTCATCACTAAAAATATTGCGATAGGTGGAGAAATTGCATTAGAGGCTCGCGGCATACAAGGAGCTAAGCAAAAAACAGCTACCGAGTTTTGGGATGTTACACAAGTAACAACGAAAGAAACTTTGGTTTCTCCGGGAAGATCAGTCTTGAATATCGCTAATAATCCTATTACCAGTTTAAGCTTAAGTTTCTTCTTCTAAGAAGCAATAGTAATTCAATGATAAAGAAGGCTGTCTGATTTTCGGGCAGCCTTTTTATTTGAAATCCAATTTTTCAATATACTTTTGTTGTTGATAATAAAGCAGGACTCAGCATGCTAATTTTTGCATGAGACTATAAAAGTATCCATTTTTATGAAAGCGCACATAGCCATTTACCTTCAAAATAAATCCAATTTAAAAGCCCTCATCAACGATATCTTTGATAATATTCTATTGAAAGATTGGGTTGATTTAGTGGGCATGAAAGGTGAATTGTTTTCAAGAATGACGATTGAGAAGCTCATTGACAAAGAGCTGAAACACGATCAGATTGTGGTTCGTTCAGAAAACAACAGTCCTTTGCATACTAT
>CAZOUH010000155.1:0-3637 GCA_964582935.1 uncultured Paludibacter sp. | reverse complement strand
AAGGTCGCTTGTATGTGATTAACAAAAAGAACCCGAGGTTTAAACAACGTCAGGGTTGAACCATTTTATTTTAAAAAATAAATAGTTTATGGCTATAAGAATTGTAGGAGTAGATTTACCCCAGAACAAAAGAGGGGAAGTTGGATTGACTTATATCTACGGAATAGGTCGCAGTAGTGCAAAAAAGATTTTAGAAAAAGCCGGTGTTGACATCAACATCAAAGTAAAAGATTGGACTGACGACCAAGCAGCTAAAATCCGTGAAATTATCGGTACAGACTACAAGGTAGAAGGTGATCTTCGTTCGGAAGTACAACTGAACATCAAACGTTTGATGGATATTGGTTGTTACCGCGGAATTCGCCATCGTATCGGTCTGCCGTTACGTGGACAGAGCACGAAGAATAATGCACGTACACGTAAGGGTAGAAGAAAAACTGTTGCTAACAAGAAAAAGGCAACGAAGGGTTAATTAGCGTATTTTAGATAAAGATTTAAATAATAATTTATGGCAAAAAAATCAGTATCAGCCAAGAAAAAGGTTGTTAAAGTTGGCAGTGTAGGTCAATTGCATGTGCACTCTTCTTTCAACAATGTAATCGTAACGCTTACCAATGATGATGGTCAGGTTATTTCGTGGTCGTCAGCGGGCAAGATGGGCTTTCGCGGTTCGAAGAAGAATACGCCTTATGCTGCTCAGATGGCAGCGGAAGACTGTGCGAAAGTTGCATACGATTTGGGGTTACGTAAAGTTAAGGCTTATGTTAAAGGACCGGGTAATGGGCGCGAATCTGCTATCCGCACCGTTCATGGAGCAGGTATAGAGGTAATGGAAATTGTAGATGTAACACCATTGCCACATAACGGTTGTCGTCCACCTAATCGCAGAAGAGTGTAATTATTTACCATTTACTATTTATCAATTTACTTTTTGCGTACAGTTTAAAATAGTAAATGAACAAATAGTAAATAAAATTTTTCCGAGAATATTTGAATAGTGAATTGTTTGGGTTGTATGCTTACTTCTCTCTCTGCAACCGCGGCTGTAGCAAATGATACTAGGATATATTTGAAGACCAAATCAACAATTAAAAAGTAATTTTAAGAATAATGGCAAGATATATTGGACCAAAATCAAAAATTGCGCGTAAATTCGGCGAACCAATTTTCGGACCGGACAAGGTGTTGACGAAAAAGAATTATCCTCCCGGACAACACGGAAGCAATCGTCGTAAGAAAACCTCTGAATACGGTATTCAGTTGCGCGAGAAACAAAAAGCAAAATATACTTATGGTGTTTTAGAGAGACAGTTTAGACGGATGTATGAAAAGGCTCAGAGTAATCCGGGTGTTACAGGGGTTATCTTATTGCAGTTCCTTGAGTGCCGCTTAGACAATATTGTGTATCGTATGGGTATTTCTCCTACACGCGCCGGCGCTCGTCAGTTGGTAAGTCACAAACACATTACTGTGGACGGCAAGGTGGTAAACATTCCGTCCTATCACGTTCGTCCCGGACAGATTGTTGCCGTTCGCGAAAAAGATAAATCGATGAAGGTAATTACGGAATCCTTAAATGGGTTCAATCACTCAAAATATCCTTGGATAGAATGGGATCAGGTTTCCTTGTCAGGGAAGTTGATTCATGTTCCTGATCGTGAGGAAATACCTGAAAACATCAAAGAACAATTAATCGTTGAGTTGTACTCTAAATAATAAATAATCATGGCTATATTAGCATTTCAAAAGCCCGATAAGGTAATTATGTTGGAAGCCGACAACTTTCACGGAAAGTTTGAGTTTCGTCCACTTGAACCGGGGTACGGTATTACAATTGGTAATGCTTTGCGTCGAATTCTTTTGTCTTCATTGGAAGGTTTTGCAATCACTGCAATTAAAATTGAAGGCGTAGATCATGAATACTCAACCATTCCCGGAGTTATTGATGATGTTGCCAATATTATTTTAAATCTGAAACAGGTTTGTTTTAAGCAAGTTGTAGAAGATATCGAAACGGAAAAGGTAACTGTCAATATAACGGGTGGCAGCACCAAACTAAAAGCCGGCGATATAGGGAAGTATTTCACCGGATTTGAAGTGTTGAATCCAGAATTAATAATCTGTGAAATGGATGCTTCGACAAGCTTCAAAATGGATGTTGTTGTCAATAGAGGTCGTGGTTATGTAACTGCTGAGGAAAATGCCGTTATAGATGGTGAGTTGGGTGTTATTCCTATTGATGCGATTTTTACACCCATCAAAAACGTCAAATATACCATTGAGGATTTCCGTGTTGAGCAGGTCACCGATTATGAGAAACTGACCATTGAAATCGATACTGATGGGTCTGTTTTTCCGAAAGATGCGCTGAATGAAGCAGCAAAAATATTGATTCATCATCTCATGCTTTTTTCTGATGAAAAAATTTCTGTAGAAACTACTGAAGTTGAAACGCATGATGATTTTGATGAAGAGTATTTACAGATGCGTCAATTACTCAAAACTAAATTAGTTGATTTAGAACTGTCGGTGCGTGCTTTGAATTGTTTGAAAGCCGCCGATGTGGAGTCTTTAGGACAATTGGTTACTTATAATCGTCACGATTTATTGAAGTTCAGAAATTTTGGGAAAAAATCATTGGCAGAGTTGGATGAAAAGTTAGAGGGCTTGAATTTAACCTTCGGCATGGATATATCCAAGTATAAATTAGATAAAGAATAACAGAAGATGAGACATAATAAGAAATTTAATCATTTAAGCCGTACGGCGGCGCATAGGAAATCCATGCTGGCTAACATGTCAATTTCCCTTATTCAACATAAAAGAATTCAAACTACACTCGCTAAAGCAAAGGCTTTGCGCGTTTATATCGAACCAATATTAACGAAATCAAAAGAAGATACGACTGCTTCACGTCGTTATGTTTTTAGCCATTTGCAAAACAAAGAAGCTGTAACTGAACTTTTTCAAAATGTGTCACAGAAAATCGCCGATCGTCCGGGTGGTTACACACGCATTTTGAAAACCGGTCTTCGTTTAGGCGATAGTGCTGAAATGTGTATCATTGAATTGGTAGATTACAACGAAAACATGCTGAAAGACAAAGTGGCTAAGAAAACAGTTCGTACTCGTCGCTCTGCCGCTAAAAAAGCAACAGATGCGCCTGCAGCACCGGCTAAAGAAGAAACTGTAAAAGCTGCTGCTGCTAAAGTGAAGGCAGCTGCTCCTGCTGCAGAAAAGCCCGTTGTTGTAGAACCGGAAAAGGCTGATGCGCCTGTTGTAGAAGCCGAGGTGAAAGAAACCGTTGACGAAGTCGCTGTTGAAAAAGAAACTGCTGTTGAAGTTGAGAAACCAGAAGAACCTGTAGCAGAAGCTCCGGTAGAAGAAGCAGCACCGAAAAGCAAAACAGAAACGAAAGAAGATAAAGAGGAGACAGAATAATCAATACAGATTGTTTGCAAAATAAAAAAGGCATCCGAGTTTTCTTGGATGCCTTTTTTAAAACGATAAGCGATAATGTTATGATAATTTCTTTAACAAATTCTTTATACTAACTTGCTCTCCAATAATCCCGCTTAAAGCATCTATGGCAACTCTTTCCTGCTCCATGCTGTCGCGATGACGAATCGTGACTGTA
>CAZOUH010000154.1:0-3642 GCA_964582935.1 uncultured Paludibacter sp. | reverse complement strand
GATGGGTGAACTCATCTAAATGCTCATCATCTGCACCTGCCAAATGGGTGAAAACTGATTTAACTTTCACCTGATTGCATTGCTGCAAATATTGAATCAACTGATCCATTTCTTCCGGCTCGAAACCCAAGCGATGCATGCCTGTATCTATCTTGATATGAATGGGATAGTCGGTCAAGCCTAACTTACCGACTGCCTTAACAAATGCTTTCAATAAATTGAAACTGTAAATCTCAGGCTCTAAGTTATTTGCAAACAACAGATCAAAAGTACTCTTTTCGGGATTCATGACTACAATGGGAATATGAATGCCTGAATGGCGAAGCTCCGCTCCCTCATCTGCAACCGCAACCGCTAAATAATCTGCTCGATGGTGCTGTAAAGCCTTGGCAGTCTCAACGGAACCGCTACCATATCCAAAGGCTTTGACCATGCACATGATTTTAGTTCCATCGGACAAGTTCGATCTGAAATAGTTTAAATTGTCTATTAATGCATTGAGGTTGACTTCCAACACGGTTTCGTGGGCAATTAATTCCAACCTGTGCGAGACTTCTTCAAACCCATACTTCCTTGATCCCTTCAACAACACGGCTTCATTCCTGAACTCCAACATCACAGCATCCTGCAACAGTTCTTGAGTGGTAGAAAAGAATTGGGCATCAATACCCTCAAACAAGTCGGCATGCTTTGAAATCTCATCCCCTACTCCTATCAACTTGTGGATATGCTTGGCTCTTATCAAGGCAGCCACTTGTTTATACAATTCATCCGATTTGAAACCGCTTTGCAAGATATCTGATAAGATAATTGTCTTGGATAATTGTTTGGACACTGCTTGTTGAGATAGAAAATCCAAGGCAATATTCAAGGCGTTTAAATCCGCATTGTAACTGTCGTTGATAAGCAGACATTCTCGTATTCCTTGTTTAAGTTCCAAGCGCATTGCCACAGGCTCCAACTGCAATAGCCTTTGGCTGATTGTCTCCGGTGTATATTCGAGGTAGAACATCAGCGTGATGCAATGCATGACATTCTCGACTGATGCGTCATCTGTAAAGGGTATGCAAAAAGTAAATTTTATATTTTGCCACTGCACAAGCAAATTAGTTTTACCATTTACTTTTTGCACCTCTAATAAT
The DNA here is from genome assembly GCA_964582935.1 of uncultured Paludibacter sp. GTDB lineage: Bacteria > Bacteroidota > Bacteroidia > Bacteroidales > Paludibacteraceae > Paludibacter. The sequence continues at coordinate 2,500 of CAZOUH010000154.1, read as the reverse complement.
TGCACATAATTATCAGTTGATTTACCCCAATTCAATAAGGTATCTATGGCTTTGGTACGGATTATCTCGGTATGAAGAATAGGGTTATCGCTGCCATAAATGATATGTCCGGAGTGCGCAAATAATCGTAATTTTTCTCTGATTTTCTCAGGATAATCAGCAAAGTTTTCTTGATGTGCATCTCCTATATTGGTAAAGATACCGATAGTAGGTCGAAGGATTTGTTCTAAGCGCTCCATTTCGCCGACTTTGGAAATGCCGGCTTCGAAGACAGCCAATTCCGTATTGGGCTTCAGTTGCCAAACCGACAAAGGAACGCCAATTTGGGAGTTGTAGCTGCGCGGTGAACGTACGATTTCAAAATCTTCCTGCAGCAATTGGAACAGCCATTCTTTGACGATGGTTTTACCATTGCTGCCTGTGATGCCCACCACCGGCATATCAAAAGCAGATCGATGTGCGGCTACGACTTGTTGTAGCGCATCTAAGGTATTTTCCACCTCTAAGAAAAAAGCATCCGGCATGTTTTTAAAATCGGGACGCAACTCGCTGACCACGAAAGCACGCACCCCTTGCCGGTACAAATCCTGAATGTATTGATGTCCGTTGTTCCTTTGGCTAACCAATGCAAAAAACAGACTTTCAGCCGGGAACGTCAACGAACGGCTGTCGATTAACAGCCAGTTAATTTCGATATCCGTAGGAATTTCGATATTAGAACCAATGATATGGGCTATTTGTACGAGTTGCACTATGGACAAATTCTTAATTTATAATTGAATATTGATGGCTGAAACCTGTTTCTTCAGGAAAATGGAAGCCATGCTGGCAAACTTCTCAACTGTTTCTGTTGTATAATAGACAATAGACCCCTCGGTCGTGCACTTTTCCCGCATCTCCGGGTGATTATCCAAATAAGCCCTTAAACTTTTAGCCACTATTTCACCTTGTGATATGACTTGAATGTGCTCGGGCAAGAATTTCAAGATGGTGGGCAGAATCAGTGGATAATGGGTGCAGCCTAAGATAATTGTATCAATTTCAGCATCTTGGCTTAACAGATGTTCCACATTTTGTTTGACGAAATATGCTGCACCTTCCGACAGATGTTCGTTGTTTTCTATCAGTGGAACCCACATTGGACAAGCTTCTGAGGTGATTTGGATATCAGGAAAAAGTTTATGAATCTCCAAGGGATAGGAATCCGACTGCACCGTACCCGGCGTTGCAAACATTCCTACATGCTTGGTTTGAGTCACCTGATCCAAAATCTCTATGGTTGGTCGAATCACGCCCAATACGCGTTTCCCATCGTTAATCAACGGCAAATCATGCTGTTGAATGGATCTTAATGCTTTTGCTGAGGCGGTATTACAACCCAATATCACCAAATGGCACCCCATATCAAATAATTTCTTCACACATTGGGAAGTGTATTGATAAACCACATCAAAAGACCGTGTACCGTAGGGTGTACGTGCATTATCACCCAAATATATATAATCATATTCAGGAAGCTCCTTCCTGATTTTCTCCAAAATTGTCAAACCACCATAGCCGGAGTCAAAAATTCCAATCGGTCCCGGAACTGTATCTTTATTAACCATTTAGTTGCGTTTATCGAGTCCCCACATCAATTTGCTTTTCAAAGAATCAAAAAAGGTATGATTCAATTGCTTAGCTACTCTAATTTTATACTCAGCCTTTGAAATCCTGATCTTTTTATCCTGATCCAATACCATCGTCCGTCCATCCAAAGTAATCTGATAATTACCACTTCTGCTTCGTACCTCCAAATCGATGATCCAATCGTCGGGAATCACCAAGGGTCGTACCGTAAGACTGTGAGAAGCAATAGGCGTAAGGATGATATTCTGTGCTTGCGGCACCAATAATGGTCCGCCCACACTCATGGAATAAGCTGTTGAGCCTGTCGGCGTGGACACAATCAAGCCATCAGAATAATAGGCATGCACGGCTTCATCATTTAAATAAGTAATGATATCGAGCATGGAGGCACTGTCTTGTTTCAACACAGCCACATCGTTCAGCACGTAAGGAAAATCTATGTGGCTGCCATCCGAAACTTCCACTTTCAGCAAGGTACGTTCCTCATAACTGATTTGATTATGCAGGATTGCGTGCAAAGCTTTTTCCACTTCATCCACAGAAACATCAGTCAAAAACCCCAAACGCCCGGTGTTGATTCCCATGATTGGTATATTTTTTGAGCCGATGCGCGCCGCCGTATTTAAAAAGGTGCCATCGCCGCCAATACTCAATGAAAAATCGGCTTGAAAATCATCGTTGTCGATTGTGTTTTTCAAATATGGAGGATGGGCGGTATTTTTTTGATAATATGCAAACAACCGGTAATCAACTATTAATTGCACATCTGTATGGTTAAAGTAACTGAAGATTGTATTCAAAATATCCAGCACTGTAGGAGAAAATGTGTTTCCAAAAACGGCTATAGTCATATTTTTTTTGTTCGCTTATT
>CAZOUH010000153.1:0-3670 GCA_964582935.1 uncultured Paludibacter sp. | reverse complement strand
GGGGATTTAGAGGGCTATAATCTGCTCCAATTTGGCTACATTGGCTTTGATCTCTTCGTCCGACAAAGCATAGTTGGATAAATCGCCTGCCAAATACTGATCGTAAGCTGCCATATCAACCATGCCATGACCGGATAAATTGAATAAAATCACCTTAGCTTCACCTGATTCTTTAGCTGCCTTAGCTTCGTTGATAGCTGCAGCGATGGCGTGTGCAGATTCCGGTGCGGGTACGATGCCTTCGGTCTGTGCAAACAAAACTCCGGCTTCAAATGAATCCAATTGCTTGACGGCTGTAGCCTCAATCAAGTTATCTTTCAAGAGTTGACTGACCAAAGTCCCTGCACCGTGATAGCGCAACCCACCGGCATGGATATGAGCAGGCGCAAAGTTATGTCCCAACGTAAACATAGGAATCAAAGGCGTATAACCGGCTTCATCACCAAAATCGTATTGGAAAATACCGCGTGTCAATTTGGGACAAGAGGAAGGCTCAACAGCTACAAAGCGTGTATTCTTCTCTCCGGTAAAATTATGACGTAAGAAAGGGAAAGCAATTCCTGAGAAATTAGAACCACCACCAAAACAACCAATCACCACATCCGGATATTCACCAGCCATCTCCATTTGTTTTTCTGATTCCAAGCCAATGATGGTTTGATGTAATGACACATGATTCAATACACTACCCAATGTATATTTGCAGTTCGGAGTACCCATTGCCAATTCAATGGCTTCTGAAATGGCTGTTCCCAAACTTCCTTGATAATTAGGATGTTCTGTAATGATTTTCCTACCGGCTTTGGTTGACATAGACGGAGAGGCAATCACCTGTGCGCCCCAAGTCTGCATCAAGGAACGACGATAAGGCTTTTGCTCATAACTGATTTTCACCATATAGACTGCCAGGTCGATACCGAACATTTTGGTTGCCAACGCCATGGCTGTACCCCACTGACCGGCACCGGTTTCGGTCGTTATGTTCGTAACACCTTCTTGCTTGCAATAATAAGCCTGCGCCAAAGCCGTATTCAATTTGTGTGAACCAACCGGACTCACACTCTCATTTTTGAAATAAATATGTGCGGGCGTATCCAAAGCTTTCTCCAAACCATAAGCGCGCACCAAAGGAGCCGGACGGTAAATTTTATATTTATCCAATATCTCCTCTGGAATATCAATCCAAACATCTTTCGTATTGATTTCCTGATGCACTAATTCCTTCGCAAATAAAGGATATAAATCTTCTGCCTGAATGGGTTGCTTGGTTCCGGGATGCAAAATAGGCATCGGTTTGTTAGGCATTTCTGCCATAATATTATACCATTTTGTCGGCATATCTTTTTCAGTCAATAAAAACTTTTTGATTTTTCCCATGATTTACTTAATTTTAAAATTGATTTTTTTTGATGCGTAATGGTGCAAAGATAATATATTGAAATGAATATATAAAGCTTTTTGGGCGTTTTTTATTGTAATTTGTAATTGAAACCTGAATATTAATTATCAATCAAAAGCAAATACAATCTTTTACGAGATTTCAATCAATATAAAATTCACAAAAAACTCAATTATTAATCGTAAAACCCTCGATTTTACATCAAATCTCATCAAACTAAAAAATAATATCTACTTTTGTAAGAAATATAAAAAATAACAAGTATGATTCAATCCATGACCGGATACGGTAAAGCATCCGGAACTTATAATGACAAGAAAATAGTTGCTGAGATCAAATCTTTAAACAGCAAGCAGTCAGACATATCAACTCGTATGGCAGGTCTGTACAGGGAAAAGGAGATAGAAGTTAGAAACCTGATAGCCCAGGAGTTGGAACGTGGAAAAATAGATTTTTCCCTGTATTTCGAATCTTTCGGTAAGGATACCAACAACCGCATCAATCAATTGATGGTTGAATCTTACCACGAACAAATACAGAGCATTGCTAACAATACGGGCATTACCATGCCGGAGAATAGCTTGGAAATTATCCTGCGCATGCCGGATGTGATGAAATCTGAAATTGTTGAATTAGATGAAAATGAATGGATTGAAGTAAGTAAGATTATTACTGAAGCCATACAGCAACTCAAGGTTTTCAGGCAACAAGAGGGGAAATCTTTAGAGCAGGTATTCCGATCCAAAATAAGCAACATCAGTAATTTACTAAAAGAAGTCGAGCAATATGAAGCGGAGAGGATTGAAAGGATAAGGGCAAGGTTCATCGAGGGACTGCAAAATTTATCGGATAAATTCGACTATGATGAAAACAGATTGGAGCAGGAACTCATTTTCTATATTGAAAAATTAGATGTCAATGAGGAAAAGGTCAGACTGCAAACGCATTTAGACTATTTTTTGGAAACCATGGATAAAGAACAGGCACCCGGAAAAAAATTAGGTTTCATCACCCAAGAGATAGGCCGGGAAATCAATACCTTGGGTTCTAAATCCAACCACAGTGAAATGCAAAAAATAGTGGTTTTGATGAAAGATGATTTGGAACAGATCAAGGAGCAAGTTTTGAATGTCTTGTAAGGAGAAGACCAGCATAAAACAAGCATGCAGTCTTTCAATCAACAACTGCACCTTTGGTGGATCAAATTGTTGCACCGAAAATGAATTGAATTTTAAATTGAGTCAGTATGAACAAAATAGCCACATTTTCCAAAAGGATTTATCGTTTCATCACACATGATGTGTGGCATATCACCGACAATGAATTGTCGCGCGGTAAACGAATCCCTTATCGATTGGTAAAAGTAATTGTGATTGCTTTTCGTGGATTTTCACAAGATAAATTAGTGGTCAGGGCATCGGCACTCACCTACTCCATCATATTTGCCATCGTCCCGCTCATCGCTTTATTCATCGCCATAGGCAAAGGATTCGGGATGGAAAACATCATTGAAAATTGGTTGCAACGGGTGTTGATTGCTCAAAGCGAACTTATTCCTTTCATCATGGATTTTGTGGAGAAATACTTGGAAACTGCGCAAGGGGGACTATTTATTGGGATTGGTATCGCCATCTTACTGTATTCTGTGATGAATTTTTTCAAACAGTCCGAAAAGGCTTTCAACAGCATCTGGCAAGTCAATAAATCCCGATCTTTTGTGCGTCAGTTTTCAACCTATTTTTCCGCACTTTTCCTGATTCCTGTATTGGTAGTGCTAACCAGCGGTTTGAGTATCTTCCTGAATAAGTTATTAATACACCTGCAATTAGCCAATATTCTTTCTCCTTTGCAGAAGTTCGGCGTTAAATTAATGCCTTATCTGATCAGCTGGATCGTATTTGCTTTGATGTATATTGTGATACCCAACACCCGTGTGAAACTTACCAGTGGCATCGTTGCCGGCTTGATAGCGGGGACGGCTTTTCAATTTTTTCAGATGTTGTATATCGAAGGACAAGGATATCTGTCACGCTACAACATGGTTTATGGTAGTTTTGCTGCCATTCCTTTGTTACTACTTTGGTTAAAAATTTCCAGCTTGATTGTGCTGTTTGGTGCTGAACTATCTTATGCTTCGCAGAACCTTCAGAATTATGAGTATGAAGGGGAAAGCAACACCATCAGCATCAGATACAAAAAATTCCTCAGTTTATTTTTGACTTATGTCATTGTGAAACGTTTTGAGAACAAGCAATCTCCCTTGCGCAACGA
>CAZOUH010000152.1:0-3691 GCA_964582935.1 uncultured Paludibacter sp. | reverse complement strand
CTTCTGTAGCTTGAAGATGGAGGATTTGAAGATTAAGAATTGGGAGGAGTATTGAGAACGAAGAACGAAGAACTAAGAACTAAGAACTAAGAACCCCTAAATCCCCTGAAGGGGACTTTTGTTTGTGCAATTATTTGTCATCTGCACGCTCTAACTCCCCTCCTTTGGAGGGGGTGGGGGTGGTCTCACCCTCAAACCTTTGCACACTATTTTAACTTCCCGACCTATCCCCTAACCCCTTTCCGAAGGAAAGGGGGACACATCCTGCAAACAATAATTATCTGCACGCTCAAACTCCCCTCCTTCGGAGGGGTTGGGGGAGGCTCTCCCTTTGGAAGGGGTTTTGGTCCCTTTTGGTACATAATTATTAGCTCAATATTTAGTAAAATTACCAAATCGCCACAATAAGTGAAAAGAATCTATGTTTATATAGAAAGTTTTATTAAATTTGTGCCGATTTTATTAAATATCTCGTCAACAATGAGCATAATGCCATGAGATGAATATTTCGTTGATTGTTTTTAAATTCAATATTTAACACAATTGTAATTCTGATATTTTGATTTTAGATCGTTCTTTCCACACAAGGAAAATGAATGTCTTTAGTTTGTTTTTCATTTCATTTTTCTTGTGTTTCGGTTATCCCCTGCATGCAAAGCAGTACGGAGATGCTGTTGACAGTAACATAGAAGTTGCTGCCAGTCTCGTTGATTCAAATAAGAGTACCTACCAATCTTTATTAGCAGAACATACAATTCTACCTTGCTTAGGAATCAAAACCAATCTGCTGCACGGTATGACTACCGGTATAAATTTGGGAGTCGAAATTCGTTTTACAGATTTTCTGACCCTCGACCTTTCGCAGACTTATAATCCTTGGTCATTTCCACACAATAAAAAAATCAAATATATTTTAGTCCATCCGGAACTGCGTTATTGGATTTTTGAATCTTATAACGGTCATTTCTTAGGTGCCAATCTTTTATACAGCTTTTTTAATGCAGGCGGATTGGATCTGCCAAATGATATATTACCACCACAGCTTCGTGGGCCAACAACTCTATTTCCGGCTTTGAAAGATTTTCGCTTTCAAGGTAATGCTTTTGGTGCCGGATTTTCTTATGGTTACCAGTGGATGATTTCACGCCGATTTAATTTGGAAGCTAATATTGGTTTGGGCTATGTCTATTTTGATTATGAAAAATATGAATGTCCGGTATGTGGCGATAATTTGGGCAAAGAAAGTTACCATTATGTGGGTGTGACGAAAGCGGGACTTTCTTTAATTTATTTGATACCTTAATTTTTATAATCGGACATGATGATCAAATCCAATATACATAATATCGTCTATAGAAAATTGCAAAAGATATTTGTTTTTTGCGTTGCTGTATTGCTGATTACTCACCTGTCTGCCCAATCTGTCGTGGACTTTAAATTGATTGAATTCAAAGAAGAAGGAGACAGTCTGTCTATTTCTTATCAAATTAAAGTTCCTGCATTTCCTATCCAATCCGCTCAGCAATTGCGGATGTTCCCTGTCTTGCAAACGCCGGATTCACTCTGTACCCTCGACGGCATACACATTACAGGAGCTAACAAGCAAAAGGTTGTGAGTCGTTTTAAAAAAGATAGTTCAAACATATTGCTTGCTGCTGAAATAGGGCAAGATACCCTTCTTTATTTCAATCACAACATTCCTTATGAAATGTGGATGGATACGGCTTCTCTGACTTTATGGCAAGAAATTACCGAATACCGAAATAAAAGCACAGCTTCGCTGATCCATTTGAATGATCAAGTGAAATTAGCTACACGAGAGCCTTATCAGGTGAATCCTGTGGTTGCTTTGATGGCTCCCAAAAAGGAAATCAAAGTCCGCAAACGCCAAGGCAAGGCATTCCTCGATTTTCAAGTAGGACGTACCGAAATCGTACCGACTTACCGGCGTAACCCGGTGGAGTTGGCGAAAATTTACAATGACATCCGGGTAGTGGTCAATAATCCGGATGCTGCCATAGAAGGCTTGTATATTGAAGGTTATGCCTCTCCGGATGGTGCTTATGCAACCAATGAACGCCTGTCGCGTGAAAGGGCTGAATCCTTGAAAAACTACATTTTAACGCGCTTCAATTTCAACCGCGAACTGTTGAGAGTTTCTTCGGTAGCCGAAGATTGGGAAGGATTGACCAATCTGATTCAAGACAGTGATATGACTGAAAAAGAGGATTTGTTGCAAATTATTCAAACAGAAGAGGATTTGGATAAGCGGGAGGCTGCCATCAAAAAACTGAACAAAGGCGCTCCTTATAAGAAATTGGCTACGGATGTCTTCCCTGAACTCAGGCGGGTTGAATATCAGATTGACTATGGAGTGAAAGATTATGACGTTCAACAAACGCAAGAATTATTGGAGAAAAATCCGGAGGATTTGTCGCATTTTGAACTGTATAATTTAGCCCTGACTTACGATCGGGAGAGTCCGGAGTTTCTCCATATGTTGATTGGATTCACCGCTTGTTCTAAGGACAATAGCAATGAATTGGACAAAGGAACCACCAAAATGTTTTTCTGAAAATTAAAAACAGTGCACCAACCACCTATGCTGAAGGGGCTTCTATTGTTGATGGAGCTACGGTTGGCTTTACAAGCGGACACCTGTATTTTGTGGACGGACAAAATCAGATTTACAAGTATTTTACACTTTCGGAAGATGCTACCGATTTAGAAAATGGTAAGATTAAACTGTCTGAGATTACCGGTGCCGGTGTTGCCTTTACTGAAATTCCAAGGGCAGTTGTTTCTATTCATGTGGTGGGTAATTGCCAAGCAGCCGGTTTACCAACTACAGGTGCCATTACGGACGTACAAAATTTTGTAGTGAAAGTGGAAGATCAAGGTGATATCAGTGCCGTTAATTTATATGGCAATGGTGGATTGGTATTGAAAGAAGGTGGAGCAGCCAATGAATTCACCAGTACCGTTAGCCTGAAACCCACAGTAGCACGCATCGAGTTAGCAGATATCACAGCCGACGGCAATGTGACAGCTTTTAAAGTGGCAGGTATTTTTGTGGATTTTTACCACAAACAAGCTGCTGTCAATGGTGCGCTCACTTCTTTTCCCATTGCAAGTATCGGTCCCGATGCTGATGCTTTTGCTGATAATACTACGCAATATCCATCAGCATTGAAGCCCGCCATTTATGATTGGTATTCTTCTGAAATTGAAGCAACAGGTACACCATTATTAGCTGAGCCAACTGCAGCAGTTTGGGGCTACAATGTATTTGCAACAGCAGCAGGCAGTACCATTCCACGCATCATCATTCGTTTGGAGAATGTAACAACCACAGCAGATGGAGATCTTGGAACCCGCTTCCTGACCATCAAAGGCTTTACCGTAGAAGGCACTCGCTTAACTGCTTTAAAAGCCGGCGAAGTTTATAAAATTGCAACCGGTGAGTTGGTGTTTGATGAAGCTGATACAGCTGTAATCCCCAACGAAGATGCGATTGATGTGGAGGTTTCTGTTTCCTTGGCAACTTGGAAAGTAGTGAGTGTGAAGCCTGAATTATAGCTCAATCTCCTAACTCCTATTGATCTTTCCCCTCATCTCTATCCATAGGAAAGACAAGTGCAGCGCAGAAATATTATCTGTTGCACACCACAATAGCCCCCTTTAGGGGGTT
>CAZOUH010000151.1:1579-3727 GCA_964582935.1 uncultured Paludibacter sp. | reverse complement strand
TCAAAACCTCCCCCTAATCTCTTCTTCCGTCCAAATCGCCATAATCTTTTTCCCGTCAGGGGTGTGGTTGTGAATCGGACAAGCAAAGAGCTGCTCCACCAATTCCGTCATGGCTTCTTTGCTCAGCACCTGCCCGGAAAGAATGGCTGCTGACTCTGCCAAGGATAAGGCGATTTGTTCGTGGATAACGGCCAAAGCCTCTCCCGTAGCATTTTTCACACGTTCGATGATATCGCCTAACAATGAAACTGTAGCAGATACCGATTGTAGCTGCGCCGGTATGCCTGTCACTTGATAGTGATACACATCTTCGGACACAAACTCAAATCCCACATGCCTCAATGCTGATTTTATTTGCTCAAAAAACAAATGATCTTCAGGCATCAACTGTAAACGCTCAGGAAAAAGAAGTTGCTGGGACAATCCTCTTTTATCTCGGAGTTCTTTCATAAACTGATCAAACAAAACACGTATATGGGCGTTTCTTTGATCTATCATCAACATGCCTGATTTTACGGAAGTAATGATATATCTGTTTTTTAACTGAAAAAAATAACCACTGTTTTCATAGACTGCTTCGGATTTTGATTCAAATATTGAAGCAGGCTTAGGTTCTTCACCAAAAATCTCCTGATGCTTCTTTTCCCCTTCAAAATCTTTATACAATTCATTCCAGTCCATAGCGGGACGCTTGTAAGCCGTATTACCAAAAGGATTATAAGTAGGGTTGAAAGAAGTCTTAGGCTGTACAATCTCTTTGTCGGATGTCAAAACCGGAATGTCAGGCATTCCCTCCTGATCGAAGTCTATAGAAGGCAGAATGTTGAATTTGCCCAAAGCTTCCTTGACAGTAGCTGATAAAATCGACCAGATTGCCTGCTCATTTTCAAATTTGATCTCTGTTTTGGTCGGATGGATATTGATGTCGATGGTCTGTGGATCGACCTCAAAAAATATAAAAAACGCAGGATTCTCGGCGGGCTGTATCAGTTGATTATAAGCCACCAACACCGCTTTATAGAAATAGGGATGCCGCATAAACCTGCCGTTTACAAAAAAATATTGATGCGACTGTTTCTGAGCATATTCCGGCTTACCAACAAAACCTTTGATATTGATTAGATTTGTTTCAGTTTCAATACTTAACAGCTGCTGGTTTAACTTTTTCTTCGCACTGCCAAAAACATGTTCAATCCTAAGCTTAGTATTCGATACGGGTAAATTGAAAATCTCATCATCTTGATCATAAAAGGAAAACTCAACATCAGGATGTACCAATACGATGCGATAAAATTCCTGTAGAAGTTGGTTTTTTTCTACATTATCACTTTTTAAAAATCTCCGGCGGGCAGGAATATTGAAAAACAAATTTTTAACGAGTATGGACGTACCTTTATCACATTGAACTGTCTCCTGCTTAAACACACGGTTTCCGGCAATTTCGATCCAGGTTCCCAATTCATCTTCGTCTCTGCGGGTGCGCATTTCAACCTGTGCAACAGAGGCAATAGAAGCAAGTGCTTCCCCTCTGAAACCCATGGTGCGGATGGAAAACAAATCCTGAGCATCCTTTATTTTTGAAGTAGCATGACGCTCGAAAGCCATGCGGGCATCCGTTGCACTCATCCCCTTTCCGTTATCGGACACCTGTACTAAAGTCCTACCCGCATCTACAATGACTACCTTGATGATGGTAGCTCCGGCATCAATGGCATTTTCAACCAACTCTTTGAGAATCGATGCCGGTCGCTGAATAACCTCTCCGGCAGCTATCTGATTGGCAACTGCATCAGGTAATAAATGAATTACGTCACTCATGTATCAAGGAAATTATTACTAAATTCAGGAAAACTATTTCAACAAGAAATAAGCGATGGCAAGCAATATCAACAGGATGATTATCACGCGGATATTCGACTCACGCGTTTTACTGCGCGTAGAATGCCTTTCTTTGTCGGCAATCTCTCTGAATATGCCAGGTTTCAAAATTTGAGGCTCATATTCACCTTTTGCTTGTTCCTCAGCAGGTTTGTTAGCTTGTTCCATTCGCTTTTTACGTTCTTCCTGCACTTCCTTCTTCGGATCGTAATAAATCGGCTTGTATTTATAAACCGAAGGCTTATGTAACTTAAAAAAACTCATACGCTT
>CAZOUH010000151.1:0-1479 GCA_964582935.1 uncultured Paludibacter sp. | reverse complement strand
TACAACATCATTGACAAATTGACGAATTTTTGCCTCTTCATCCTTTTTGCAAATCAGCAATACATTATCGGACTCAGCCACCAAATATCCCGACAAACCATCTATCACAGCTAATTTTCCTTGAGGCAACACAACAATATTTTCTTTGCTGTTGTAAAAAAGGGTTTTAGATTTCAAATTGACATTTTTGTTTTCATCTTTATCGGACATTTCATATAAAGATCCCCATGTTCCGAGATCCGTCCAACCTATGTCCGCACAAAGTACAAACACATTTTCTGCTTTCTCCATGATTCCATAATCAATGGATATATTCATGCAGGTAGAATAAACCTCATTGATATAAGCCTGCTCTTTCTCAGTATTATACAAAGGCGCTCCATGGTTAAATTTCGAAGCCATGTCCGGCAACAATACATCAAACGCCTTCAGTATAGTCTTTAGATTCCATAAAAAAATACCTGAATTCCAATAAAACTCACCCGTCTCAAGAAATACTTTTGCCAACTCCAAATTCGGCTTTTCCGTGAATGTTTTTACTTGATGAAAATCACCTGCTCCTTCTTCAATTTGAATGTAGCCATAACCGGTTTCCGGACGGCTTGGCTTGATGCCTAAAGTCAAAAGTGAATCGTTGTTTTGAACGAAATCCAAACCTCTTAAGAGAATATCTTTAAATTCATTCTCTTTTAAAATCAAATGATCCGAGGGTGCTACCACAATGTTGGCAGTATCAGTGAGGGCTTTGATGCGATGAACCGCATAAGCTATACACGGAGCCGTATTTCTGCGATGAGGTTCTAAGAGCACTTGATTTTCTTGAATCTCAGGCAGTTGCTGTAAAATCGTATCTTTGTAAATTAAATTGGATACAATAAGAATATTTTCAGGGGGTATCACTGTCCGGAATCTGTCGTATGTCATCTGCAAAAGCGAGCGTCCGGTACCAAAAAAATCTAAAAACTGTTTAGGCGTATTGGTTCTGCTGATTGGCCAAAAGCGACTTCCTACCCCTCCAGCCATAATAACACAATAATTCTGATTCATAAGGTATTGATTGGGTGTATATTATTTTGATTTCTATAATTTTAATTTGACAGCACTAAGATACAGAGATTATTTTATTACTGCAAAAATGCACATCCATTCAGATGTCAATTGAATGTAAAAATATATAAGTGACATAAATTAGTAGGAAGAAAAAACGGGTTAGTACATGACATACCAACCCGCTTTTTCTCTTAAAATCTAAAATCAATCTTCATTAGCTTCTATATCTAAAACATTTTTCCTGGCATCTGCTCTTTTGTCGTATTCATCTTTTGAATAAACCACAATTTTTTCAAATTCCCTTTGTCCTGTTCCGGCAGGGATGAGATGTCCGCAAATAACGTTTTCTTTCAGACCTTCCAATCGATCTACCTTTCCGTTGATGGCTGCATCGTTCAGCACTTTGGTTGTTTCCTGGAACGAAGCGGC
>CAZOUH010000150.1:0-3730 GCA_964582935.1 uncultured Paludibacter sp. | reverse complement strand
TCCTCCTTTTTCATTTCCGGACAGCCGTTAAATTCGGGCAAGCCGGGTACCTTCGGACAATCATCTAAATAATCCGGGATGCCATCAAAATCAGAGTCTTTCGGACAACCGCGATTGTCAACGGTTTCACGAGCTTCGAAAGGCGTATCCGGACAGTCATCCCGGTAATCCGGAACACCATCATCATCAGCATCAATCAGGCATCCGTTGATATCGACGTATCCGCGCGCTTCTATGGGCGTATCCGGACACAAATCCAAATAATCAGGAACACCATCGTCATCTGAATCTAACAAACAACCGTTTGCATCAACGTATCCGCGTGCTTCCGCCGGTGTTCCCGGACATAAATCCAAGTAATCGGGAACGCCATCTCCGTCTGAATCAATGGGACAGCCCACAGCATCCACTTCAATACCAAGAGGTGTATCCGGACAAGCATCCATATAATCCATGACGCCATCACCATCTGTATCAACCGGACAACCGCAATCATCCACAAAACCACGTGCCTGGGGTGATGAATCCGGGCATTCATCTAAATAATCCGGCACACCATCTTCATCCGTATCCAAGGGGCATCCATCCGGTCCGACTGCACCACGTGCTTCTTTTGGGGTATCGGGACATAAGTCCAAATAATCAGGTACGCCATCTTTATCTGAATCGACCGGACAACCGTGCCTGTCAACCTTCACACCCGGTGGTGTGTCAGGACATTTATCAAACCTATCGCTGATTCCGTCCTTATCACTGTCTTTTTTCGTGCCGATGGCGAAATTAACCCCCACCCCAAAATTCGTCTTGTTGGTGTGGTAAGCTAATGGTAATTTTATGGCAGGTGCAGCAGCATCAAACTGTTGCAGGTCAAGTCCTATCGTCTGTAAAGGCAAGTAATCGGCAGTAAAGAAAAGATTCATGCTTTTGATGCGAAAGTTAATTCCCAAGCCTATATTACTCACATTCCCTTTTACCAAAGCATATGAAAGTGCAAGATTGACCCATTTTGCAGGGCGCAAACTCAAGGCGGTAGTCAGTTCGTGTGCTAATTTCCGGTCCCAATACATCGTCCGGGACATCACCCCGACCGTCATAAAATTTCTCAACAATGCCATTTCAGCAGAAACATTCAGCTTAGGTGACAAATATTGATTAAAACCCGATAAATTCGCACGGGAGACATGCATACTGTTATACAGATTAGCCATCATCGTATCAACGGGCATTTCCTCAAATTCAGGATGACTCAGCTGCCATGCAATGTAATCATCTTCAGTTAGAGTATAATTCAACTGATAATCAATGGACTTGGGATTATTCCAATGCATCACGCCTAAATCAGTCACGGCAGCAGCCAACGTGATGGCAGGATGTGGCTTATAAAATACACCCCAGTCTAAAGCACCTCCAAAGCCTTGTGGTAGAAGATAATCTAACCATCCTGAGGGATTGACCAAGCGCAGGTTATCATCTAAATCCATGGCAGAAGCCCTTTGCACACTGATACCCGCTTTTGCCTGTATGTTTTGATCTCCTGCTGAAAAATCAAATTGATGAGCATTTAAAGAAAGGAAATTATTGCCGTACAGCATTTTCATTTTGGTACCGATACCCCACTGATCTCGAAAATTTCTTGCGTAACCTATAGCGGTTTCAGTATAAGTATGCATAGAGAGGTGCAAATCGTCAAAAGCGAGTGCAAAGCCCTCTTCAAACCGCAATCCATCCAAAAATAAATCAAAAGCATTTTTAGGCAGGTTAGCATGAAAATTTACCTTTTGCGTGACCGAGAAAGTCCAATAATTCAAATTATGCCGAAAACCGAAATCAATCAAATTGATCTGCCCATATGCATGGAGGTGCGTAACCGGATTTACCGCTGCCATCAGTTGATTCAGGTCTGTTTCAAAATTCAGAATATGCTTTCGGGCAAAACCTGCCGATTTAAAAGTCGGAAAATCAGCATTAAAATCAGACTGGATATTTCCTATCAGCGGAACACCGAAATAAACATTATTAACAGGCTGAAGGGCTGGATTATAGTGATGTCGCAAAGGTGTATAATCTAAAAAATACAAGGTGCTAACTATTTGAGCCTGTGAAGCTCCTGCGTTCAGCAAACCAAATAACAGAAAAAGTTTAAATAAGATGTTTTTCGATTTCATATCTTCCTCATTGATTATCTAAAACCTGTGGCGACTATCAAGGTGTAAACATGTACCTCGTATGATATTTTCTAAAAGATACAAATGTACATAAGAATTTCCAATTCAGATAAATAATTGTTCAGATTAGTTCTTTATTTAGTTTTGTCAGCAGGATAATTAACAAGGAACACCTGCTCTGTAGCCCGTGTCAATGCAGTATAAAGCCATCTGTAGTAATTTCTGTCGATGATTGCATCGGGCATCATGCCTGCGTCCACAAAGATAGTTTTCCATTGTCCGCCCTGCGCCTTATGACAAGTGACTGCGTATGCAAACTTGACCTGCAAAGCATTCAAGTATTCATTTTCAAAAATTTGCTTGTAACGTTCCCTTTTATTTTTGATATCGACATAATCCTCCGATACCCTGTCAAACAAGGTACGACTCAACTGCGCTGTGTGTTGCGGAGATTCGGATTGCAAACTTTCAAGCCATATGCGCGCATCAATTTCCCAACCGAAATCCAAGGAGCGCAGCGTCAAATCAACGAAACGGAAATCGTACATTTCCCCAAATTTACGAATCCTGATTACCTCGACGATATCGCCATTGGCAATAAAATCAATATCTTTATAAGGTTTATTCCAAAAATAATTATTGCGAGTAATCATCAACAAATCTCCATTGGAAATTTCCTCCTCCCGCATCAACACACGATTGCGGATTCCGTTGTTATAGATATTAGCACGTTTATTAGAACGCGTAATCACCATGGTATCCTCCACCCCCACGCCATCATAAGAGCGATGCACCTCTTCCACCAAGTCCATTCCATTCAACATTTTAATATCCGGAAAATCTGCTGCTTTTAACTTAGGTAAAATATCAGTATTAGCTTCCGCCAAAGCTTGTCTAAGTAAGGTTGCATTGAATAGAATTCCACTTTCAAATGCTTGACGAACCACTTGTGTCAATGTAAACTCCGAAACCTTCAAGCCATAACTCTCCAACTTATTTTTGTCGAGCGCCGGACTCGTCTCTTGCATAACTGGCGGCAGCTGAGCAGTGTCGCCTAACAACAGCAAGCTGCAACCCGCGCCCTGATACACAAATCGTATCAGGTCATCCAACAGAAATCCCGAACCAAATTCAGCATCATTGCCGGAATTTGAAATCATGGAAGCCTCATCCACGATGAAAAGGGTTTGTTGATAAAGATTATCTGTCAGCTGAAAGACCTGCTCTCCCATGGACTTTTGGCGGTATATTTTTTTATGGATGGTAAAAGCCGGAAAGCCTGCGTATCCACTTAAAACCTTAGCAGCCCGACCGGTTGGTGCCAATAGTACAGTTTTTTGCTGCAATTGGTGAAGAGAACGCACCAGAGCACTCACAATAGAAGTCTTTCCGGTACCTGCATATCCCTTCAACAGAAAAACCTTCTTATCAGAAAAATCTGTTAAAAAATCGCCTAAGATCCGAATGAGTTCATGCTGCTGTTCGGTTGGTTCAAAAGGGAAAGCCTGAATAACGGTATCGTACAAATAGTTTTTGAGCATGATGCAAAAGTACGTGATTTTTTT
>CAZOUH010000149.1:0-3734 GCA_964582935.1 uncultured Paludibacter sp. | reverse complement strand
ATTTGCGAAATTGGTAAAGAACGTATCCGCAGGGCTGGAGATAAACTTACCCCCCATCCCCCTAAAGGGGGAGAAGAAATCCCCTCTAACTCCCCCAAAAGGGGAGAACAGAGCAACCTGTTCGATGGTGCTGCCGGTGCAGAAGATGCTCAACTCCTCCCCTCTGGGGAGGTCGGGAGGGGCTTAGATACTGGTTTCCGTGTCCTGAAATTGGACGATACCAATATGAAAGATGTTTATTATAGCGCCGATGAATACAGTCAGGAGAAATTGTTGGATTTGGAAAGCAATATCAAAGACGATCGCAGCGATATGGATTTGCTTTTCGGTGTGCTGATAGATTGGGGCGTTCCCCTCTCCTTACCACATCGCACCGAAACCATAGCCGGCAAACAAGTCCATTTTGTGAATGATACCGATTTGGTGGCTTGCTTCGAAGAAAATGTAAATGAAACGGTAGTACGTGAAATAGCCAAACACAAACCTTTGCGCGTCGTATTCCGCGACAGCTCTTTCAGCAGCAGTCCCGAGAAAATTAATGTAACGGAGATATTTAAAACTTTGTCGGGAGATACTACTATTAAAGTGATCTAACATGGAATACCAACTACCTACATTGCCTTTGGCAATTGATTTAGAAACCAAAGCAGTTTTGAAAAGCACAGTTCAGGCAAATAAAAATTTGGCAGAGCTGAAAGGCGTTGTTAAAACAATACCAAACGAAACAATTCTTATCAATACACTTGCCTTGCAGGAAGCGAAAGATAGTTCCGCCATCGAAAGTATAATTACAACACAAGATGAACTTTATAAGGCTGAATTGATGGTAAGAAAATTTATGACACCGGCTGCAAAAGAAGTTCGTAGCTACGCCGAAGCTTTAAAAAGTGGATTCCAATTGGTATCAACCAACGGACTGCTAACTAACAATATAATTATTGAAATATACCGCTGTATAAAACAAAACAACGGAGGATTCAGAACAACACCGGGAACGACGCTAAAAAATGAAAGAACCAATGAAATTGTGTATCAACCACCTCAAAATTATGATGAGATAGTTCAACACATGAGAAATCTGGAACTTTATATCAACGACAGTGAGTTGTCCGATGTAGATCCATTAATTAAAATGGCTGTTATACATCACCAATTCGAGAGTATTCACCCGTTTAGCGATGGAAATGGCCGGACAGGTCGTATTATCAATATTCTGTATTTGGTACAGCAAGGTTTGTTAGATTTACCTGTATTATATTTGAGTAGATATATTATTTCTAACAAAGGGGAGTACTACAAACTTCTTCAATCAGTAAGGGATAAGGGTAATTGGGAAGAATGGATTTTATTTATGTTAAAGGGAGTTGAAGTCACAGCCAAAGAAACTATTCAGTTGATTATTGGAGTTCGGACATTGATGCAGCAGTACAAACATGAGATTCGAACAAACCTTTCGAAAATTTATTCTCAGGATTTATTAAATAATTTATTTCGCCACCCATATACCAAAATTGAGTTTTTGATGAATGAATTGTCGGTAAGTCGTCCGACTGCAACTTCCTATCTGAATCAGTTGGAAGCAAGTGGCTTGTTATTGAAGAAAAAAATCGGTAGAGAAAATTTCTATTTGAATCTTCAATTATATCAGTTAATTGAGAATGCATTTCATTTGGATGTCGAAAAAACTGATTCAATTGATTCCGTAGATTAAATTTATTGTAGATAAACATGTAAAGAAAATGACAAAATCTTTATATATCAAATTTGATATGTAAAGAAAATCGCAAAATCTTTACATGTTTTGCAAACGTATCAAGAAAATCGCAAAATATTTGCAAATCCATCGGACGTGTATATAGAATTGCCTTTTTATATACATGTTTATCATAATATGTATGCGATTTGGCGCTTTCATATACATATCGTAACATAACAAAAAATGAAACTAAAATTCAAACATCAAAAATTCCAGGCAGAGGCTGCAAAAGCGGTCTGCGATGTGTTTGCCGGACAGCCTTGTTTGTCGGAAACGCATTATCTAATCGATAAAGGCGATTCGAAAGGACAAATGGAATTGCATGAATTTACGGGTTTCAAAAATCATAAAATTGTACCTGAACTGACAGACGACTTTCTCTTAAAGAATATCCAGCAAATACAACGCAGCAACCTGATTGCTCCATCGGCAAATTTGGAAGGTCGCTACAACCTGACCATCGAAATGGAAACCGGTACGGGGAAAACCTATACCTATATCAAAACCATGTATGAACTGAACAAGCGTTATGGTTGGTCGAAATACATCATCGTGGTGCCAAGCATTGCCATTCGCGAGGGCGTATATAAATCTTTTGAGATTACACAAGAACATTTTACCGAAGAATATGGCAAACGCATTCATTTCTTCATTTATAATTCGGCACAGCTGACCGAGATTGACCGTTTTGCCAGCGATAATCAAATCAATGTGATGATTATCAACTCACAAGCTTTCAATGCCCGTGGTGCTGATGCCCGCCGTATCTACATGAAATTAGACAGTTTCAGAAGTCGCAAACCCATTGATGTGCTGGCACAAACCAATCCCATCCTCATCATTGACGAACCTCAATCGGTGGAGGGAGCAAAAACTAAAGAAGGACTGAAAAATTTCAATCCGCTCTTTACCCTGCGCTATTCAGCAACCCACAAAAAAGACAGTTTGTACAACCTGATTTATCGCTTGGATGCGATGGAGGCTTACAATAAAAAATTGGTCAAAAAGATTGCTGTCAAGGGTATTAGTCAAGTAGGTACTACCGGAACTGATGCGTATCTCTATGTGGAAAATATTCAATTGTACAAAGACAAAAATCCTACTGCACAATTGGGTTATGAAATTAAACAAGCATCGGGCATTAAATCGGTTGTAAGAAAAGTTGAAGTAGGGTACAATCTTTACGATAAATCGAACGGATTGGAAGCCTATAAGGATAGGTATGTGATAACGGAAATTGATGGGCGCGACAATTCGGTGAGTTTCCAAAACGGATTGAAAATTTTTGCCGGTGATATAAAAGGCAATGTCAACGAAGAGCAGTTGAGGCGCATTCAAATACGAGAAACCATTCTATCACACATAGAAAAAGAAAGGCAATTGTTCCAAAGAGGTATCAAAGTACTCAGTCTGTTTTTTATTGATGAAGTGGCGAAATATAAGCAGTATGATGATAACAATCAAGC
Source organism: uncultured Paludibacter sp. (assembly GCA_964582935.1). Lineage (GTDB taxonomy): Bacteria > Bacteroidota > Bacteroidia > Bacteroidales > Paludibacteraceae > Paludibacter. The sequence continues at coordinate 512 of CAZOUH010000149.1, read as the reverse complement.
CTACAACGGACCTTATGGCGAGGTGTTCGAAGAAGAATATGATGATATCGTGAAGAACCTGCAATTGCAATTCGGACAGGAAGATTATCTGACTTATCTTGAATCTTTTACAACTTCAGAAATTCATCAGGGCTATTTCTCCATCGATAAAAGTAAAAAGCAATTTATTGATGGTAAAATTGAAAGACGCACCAAAGAGAGCACGGATGTGGATGCTTATGATTTAATCATGAAGGACAAGGAACGTCTGCTTTCTTTGAAAGAACCTGTACGCTTTATTTTTTCACATTCGGCACTGAAAGAAGGCTGGGATAATCCGAATGTATTTCAGATTTGTACGCTGAAACAAAGTACGGCTGAAATGCGCAAACGCCAGGAAGTAGGTCGTGGGCTGCGTCTGTGCGTCAATCAGGAAGGCGATCGCATGGATATAAGTGCTTTAGGCATGGAAGTACACGACATCAACCAACTGACCGTCATTGCTTCTGAAAGTTATGAGAATTTTGCACAAG
>CAZOUH010000148.1:0-3771 GCA_964582935.1 uncultured Paludibacter sp. | reverse complement strand
TGAATATAGACCTGTAACCACCTGTTTAACTGAAAAATTGAATTTGCAAAGATGGACTCCAAACCTTTGCGTTTTTTATGCAGGTTATCAATGTAGATATAAATAAATACCAACACGCCCAAAGCCAATATCGTATAGATTACGCTGATTTGAAACATAATCCAGATAGATGCCACAAAGCCAATCAACGAGAAAAACCATTTCGATTTAAAGGAAGGACGGTATGAAGGCGATGACCCAAAGTGGTTTAAGAACGAAATCAAACAGATGGAGCCGTAAGTGACCATGAAAAACATAGAAATGATTTGCGCTACCATATTCACATCCCCAATCAGCACAAAGAAAAATGCAATCGCACAGGTAATGAGGGTTGCGTTTACAGGTTCACCATCACCTTCCCTATTTTTAGTCAGCCAAGTATTAATCTTTTTAGAAGGAAAAGACTTGTCGGTTGCCAAAGCCTGTAAGGTACGTGGTGCAACCATGACCGCCCCCAAAGCTGAAGATATGGTAGCTGCGGCTAATCCCAAGGGCACAACAATGAACCCAAACACGGCAATGTCTGACATAATCATCTGCTTATTAGCTAAGTCGCTGGGGCTTGCAGAGACTGCTAATTTGTATGCCACTAAAAAATAAATAATCATTCCAATTACAGTTGCTGCGATGGTCCCTAATGGAATGGACTTTCCCGGATTTTTTAAATCGCCGGATAGACCCACTCCTGCTGTCATGCCTGTGAATGCAGGGAACACAATAGCAAAGACTACAAAAAATTGATCCATATTGCGAAACCGGGCATTGGCTAAATTAAAGGACGAGCCGGCTGAGAAATCAGTAGTTCCAAAGAAAAACATCAGTAAAGAAATGGCAAGCATCCCCACGATGACATACAAAATTTTTACTCCCAAATTGGCTCCTTTTTTAAAAATTACATAAGCTAAAAGAAGCATCACAGGCACACTGATAACCTGCCGCGGCAGTATGAAATCAAACTTATCCCTCAGGAAATCAAATAAAAAAGAGAAAGATTCTGTAAAGGCGATAACATAAAATGCCACGCTCACCGCCTGAGAGAGATATAAAACGATGCCGATGGTTGCTCCGATATTCAGTCCAAAAGAGCGAGACACAATATAATACTCACCTCCGCCTTCAACCCGTTTGTTGGTCGCTATTTCAGAGATTGCTAATGCAGTAGGAATCGTAACGGTATGACCCAACAGAATGATTAAAATCACGCCCCAAAAGCCAACCGTACCCACAGCATACCCAAATCGTAAGAATAAAATTGCACCTAAGATGGTGGAAATAGCCGTAAAAAAGACAGGTGCAGTACCAAATTTTCTATGTTGTTCCATCGATTTGTTGTTAATCAGTTTTATTGGCAGATGCTACATCATGAACATCTACAAAATATGCAAATATAAAAAATATGCGTCAGTTATTCAATCTATATTAGAGAAATATTTCCACCTTTGTGCTTTGTTTACGTAGAATACGTTATTTTTTCAATCATGCATTTAAAGGTAAAAACTGCATACCTCACTATTATCCTTACATTAATTTTTCATCAAATTACGGATTTATATGGTAGAATGTAGCCTTAAAAGGGATAGTCAGATGAAAGTGCTGGTAAAAGATGTCTAATTTCTATACTATAAATCGGATTTCTTGAAGCCACAATTATTACACACACCTGCAAGATATTTTTTTGAAATTATTATCCCTGATTTCAAAATTACAAAAGCAATTCCCATAAGAAATAGAGCTAATAAACTATTACCAACCGGAATGCTTTCGATGGGATCTTCAACGGGATTAGCGCCGGGATGTGTGATGTCACCTTCGATGTAATCGCTAAAGGGAGCCGGTGGAGCTGCTGATCTGAGGCTTTGGCCGGAGGAAAGATGGCCGGAGCTTGACAGGTTTAGACCTTGCGCCAAGGTGCCGGCACCTGTTCCGGATGACGAGCTTTTCCCTGAACCCGAACCAAATCCGTAGGGTATCGGCATGGTTATTCCTCCGCCACTTGAGGCAGTGACAGGATCCGTTGTGATACCTTTTGGGGTATAAGCTGAAGGTAAATGTGAGACAGGGGATGATACACTCCGACTTGGTTTGAAACTTGGAAGTTGATGATTTTGATTGGTGTAATCCGTGAGCGGATTGTCCACCAAGCTTTGAGTTACGATTGGATTTTTCTGAGTTGCAATGTTAGACGAATGAAAATTTTGATTGTAAGGATTCTTCATCGGATTCACATACACCGGATATTCTTGAGAGAGCATATCATCAGAATAAGTCGCTTTGATCAGGTGAACGCCTAAAACAATCAAAGCTACGAAAAATAATATGTAAAGAAATTCTCTCATGAACTCACTACTTTCTTATTAAAAGCTTACCGCTTTCAACTATATCGCCAACAACTGCCCTTACCAACACAATACCCACATAATCATCAAGGTCAAAAGAAGTGTATTTCCCTGCCTGTAAACCTTGCCGGTGCAGCAATCTTCCGGAAATATCATACACTGCACAGTATCCGTTCTCTTCCGTCAAATTCTGAATGACTACGTGATATTGCTCCGTACTGTAGATATTAATCGATTGATCGGGGATCAAATCTAACTCATCTTTGATGCTGATGCTGAATCTGTTATTTGATTTACCGGCATATCCCTTTGTAAACGAATAATAGGTTGTGTCTGACTCAATCTCTATCACTTGATGTTCGAAAAGGTCGATTAAATAAAGAGAAGGATATAATTCACCCATATCTTTATTGATTATTTTTAGGGTGTATGTCTCGTCATTCCCTTCTTTAAAATGCAAATTGATGCGCTCAAAATCATTGGTCGTATTGACTTGTAAATCACCTGCTGGTTCATTGGCATAAATCGCAGCAGATGGACTGTTTCCGTTAAGCAATTTATAGCCATCCCAACCATTATCAAAAAATTTAGAGGCAGTGGCTTTATGCAACAACCAAACCCTATCCATGGTGTTATCTCCCTGCAATTCGACTAACAGATGGGGAACATGCGCTTGACTTTTAACCCTTTGAGCACTTACATTTTTGGTGTGTGCAACATAGGGGATGGTCACGCTTCCGCTATTGGCAGTAGCCCTTATCACAAAACCTTGCATAGAAGGTATCTCCGGCAAAATCAGTTCTGCCGCATTTTGCGGAACCGCCAGATACTGACCCCTCCCTGTTCCCAAACGACCGTTGCCTTGATCTACATTCCAATCAGCATAGGAACCGGAGTGATAGATGTAAATCGTTGCCTCTGTATTGCTTCCAAAAACCATATCGCTTATCTTGATGGAAGCCGTATAAGGATTTGCCAATACGTGCTGACCGGCATAATAGGGAACGGCAGATTTGCTGAGGGGTATCGTCCTGTCTCTGTTTTCAAGGATGCCTTGAAAAGTATATGTCTTTTCTTCCGACTGAGCTATTTCATATCCCTGAAACGAAACGAGCACATCCGTACCTGCTAATTCTTCCCATTTGCTAAACGCATTAGAAGTCTCATTGAAGTTTCGTACATGCGCCCCATCAAAAGTTGGTGCTGCTGTAAGGGTACGCAAGGGAATTCCGAAGTACTGCCAATTAAATTTATCAGTATCATCATCAGCAAGATGTTCGTTGATATAAGCCATTGAATACATTTCTACTGTTGCTGAAACGGGATCAGCTTCAGCGTTTTGAAAAATCAAGGTACCGTTGGGAGTTCCAGAAGATGCTTTGATATGCAATCTATC
>CAZOUH010000147.1:0-3773 GCA_964582935.1 uncultured Paludibacter sp. | reverse complement strand
TTTTGTTGTTTTTGCTTATTGATTGCAGAGTTCAACCAATAAATCTTCAATCTTGTGCAATGCTTGCCAAGAATTTCCATTGTAATTGTTTACCATGATGGTAAATACCCATTCCCGGTTATCATGTAAGATGTATCCGGTGTATGATCTGACACGGGAGATGGTTCCGCTTTTCGCATAAACTTTTCCGGATAGCGGTGTCTTTTTAAGTACACCGGCTAAGGTACCAACTTTCCCTGCAATAGATAAACTATTGAAAAATACATCTTTATGAGTGCTTTTTTTATACATATACTCCATCACTGCCGTTAAAAAACCGGCAGATACGGCATTGGTTGGACTTAAGCCCGAGCCATCCAATTGAAACAGTTGATTGACATCCAACCCTTTTGATTTCCAGAAATCACGGATGATTTTTACGGAATGACGGTTTGTGCCCAAGCCATAACGATATAAACTCAAAGATTTGAATACCTGCTCAGCGTAAAAATTATTGCTCTGCTGATTGATTTCGCGAATGATGTGACTCAATGGCTCTGAATGATGTGTATAGATGGATGTCCGTACAGTATTTTTGGCAGGGAAAGTAAATTCCGAAGAAGGGATGGTAAATGGTAAATTTGTGATTTTAACCCCCTGTTGCTCCAACTGCAATTGAAGGTCTTGGGCAAGCACCAAGCCCGGTTCAGGCAATTCGGCTTTAACGACAAAACCCGGACTGTTAGCAGGAATCTCGCCACGTACCGAGCGACTTTTACTTTTTGAGGTACCATAAAAATAGGCACTGTCGAAGGTGATCCGACTGCTCACCAAATTATTTTCAATGGTCAGGTCTTTAATCTCCGGGTTGATGTTGATAATTTCAGGCGTAGTGCCGACAGCACCTGATTTGAAAGTGACGTTTAAAGTGTTATCGCGATAGGCAATGGCATAAATCCCCGGTGCATAATAATTCCCGATATCATCCCAAGTCCATTTGGGGTTAGAGCCTTCGTTATCAAACCGGCTCTCATCGGCAACGATGCTACCGTTTATTTTAGTAATACCGGCTGCTTTAATTGCATCCACCCATCTAATCAAAAACTGCTTATCTCCCATTCTTGAAGAACCCAAAGTAGGATCGCCACTTCCGATGATGTATAAATTACCGTTCAATACGCCTGAATCGTCTATGTTTCCATCATGCGCCAACAAAGTTTTGTATTGATAATCGGCTCCCATCAACTCTAAGGCAGTCGCTGTGGTAAGGACTTTTAGGGTAGATGCCGGAATGGTTGCGGAATTGGCTCTTTGCTGATACAGCTCCTTGCCTGTTTTCAGATCTTTGACTAAAATGCTGACATTGGCATGTTGCATCAATGGGTCATGGATAAATTTTTCAACGGGATTATTTGAAAACACAGGGAGACTTCCTATCAGAAGCCCCATCAAGAAAGAAATTCTAAACATCTTATTCATCAGAGGAAAATTAAAAACGCTTGCAAAATTAAGTAATTCTACCGGATTCTCCGCGAAAAATATCGGGAGCTAAAACTTCGGTAGCTACATTTATGTTTATTGTATTGTTTTTTAACTTTTTCATAGAGACATACATCTCAACATATCTTGTGTATAATAAATGCTTTTTAAAATATAATTTTCAATTCAATCGGAGATTCTGTAGGGCTTCAGTTGAGAATCTGCCGGAGTAACAATTAATCATTAATAATTATATTGTATCTTTGTCGGGTTAAAACAAATAAACATCACAATAAAAATGTACTCAGAGTACTGATTACCATGCAAATCAAGAAATACTGCGTTACTGTTATTTTATCTCTGCTCACCATCTCTTTGCTTGCTGATTCGGGCATTTATATCTGCGGACACTTTCGTCGCGATCGTACCAGAACTGTCACAGCCTTGAAAGCTTCAGGCTTTACGTTCGGTATTATTTTCAATGTGCATGTAGAAGCAGATGGAACTTTAACAACTGATGGGGAGGTTATCTGTAAAAATGGTCAATATGTTTTCGACCAAAAAATTGCCGGTTATAACAATGATATCGCACAAGTTAATTACGTAGATGATGTAAATTCATTGCTTGCAGGCAATACTTCGATGCAGCGATTGGAGTATTGTATTGGCGGTTGGGGTAACCACGCCTATCAAAATATTACCAATTTGGTAAATACCCAAGGCACCGGTACGTCTAGTATTTTATATAGAAATTTCAAAGCTTTGAAAGATGCTATTCCGGCTGTAATTGCTGTGAATAATGACATTGAGCACGATTATGAAGCCGTCAGCCAAGCTAAATTCCACATCATGCTGTACGATATTGGTTTCAAGACAACGATTGCACCTTATATGAATAAATCGTATTGGGATAGTTTTGTGCAACAAGTGCAGGCAGCTCGCCCGGGTGCAGTTGATCGTAATTATTTGCAATGCTATGGTGGCGGTAGTGGTAATAATCCTGCCAATTGGAAAATTGGTAATTTACCGATTTACGGTAGTCGTGACATAGAAGCCAACCCGGGTTTGTCCCAACAGGAAATCAAAACTACCATGACCAATTGGAAAAACAATGCCGGCATAGTGGGTGGTTTTTACTGGAATTACAATTACGATAGAGATTTGAAGAAGTTTTCTGCTCCTATCAATGAGGTTTTCGGTGGTGGTGAAGTGATAGACCGCAGTAGAATAGTGGCTATGCTATATCCGGCAGCAAACTATAAAGCTCCTCAAACTAATTTTATTCCAGGAAGTTATTCCAGATCTCAAATTCAAAGTAAAGGTTTAAATTTGGCTAAATTTGCTGCTGTAAAATTAGAAAGGGGCTTTCAATTAATCATCTATTCGAAAGATAATTTCAAAGGGGATTCTTTAATTCTTACAAGCGACACGCCGGACATCTCCCAATTACCCGGTATTTTTTTAGTAAATTCTTTGCGTGTCTTTGCAGATAGTTCGTCTGATATAGCTGATAAAGATTTTTTGATACAAAATATGCAAAGTGGTTTCGTAATTAAACCTTCACGTAATGGTCCTGCACCCACTTTATATCAAATGGAAGCAGATACTACGGATTTTAGTGTTTGGACATTTAAACAAGATGAGAGTCAGCTTTATAAAATTGTAAATAAAGGCAGTCAAAAAGTGCTGCAAGTAGTGAAGACACCACCGGCAGATTACATGCACGATGGTGCCGGTTTTGAGCAAGCTGATGATGAAGGAAAATCAAATCAACGTTTCTTGGTGTTGCCCAACCCGGATGGAAGCTACAAGCTCAAAGTAATGAGTAGTCTGAAATACCTTGGCGTAGCTGACGCCAAGCAGTTGCAAGAGAAAGTCGTTCCTGTTCAAAGGCTATCGGCACAGGCACTCAGTACCGACTGGTTATTAGTAGATCCGGATACGCGTACAAACAGTGTACAAATACCCATGCAAAAGGATATTCAAATCTATCCTCAACTTGTTGAAAATGAGATTTATATTAAAAGCCCGTTTGAGTACGTGAATATCAAAATTATAGATCTACAGGCAAATGTGAAAGTAGAGCAGCAAATCAATAATAACAGCATAGATGTTTCCATGTTGTTACCCGGACTTTATTTTCTTCAATGTTCAACGCCACAAGGGGATAAAGTCGTCAAATTTATTAAGAAATAAACAATCACAATCAATAAAGCAGCCCATGTCTTCATTATTCCACAGTTCACCTCCCGCTACAATCCTCGTTACCGGTGGTGCCGGTTTTATTGGCTCCAATCTCTGTGAAGCTTTATTAA
>CAZOUH010000146.1:2434-3798 GCA_964582935.1 uncultured Paludibacter sp. | reverse complement strand
AAATTACCTTTGACATCCACACCTAAACGGAGATGTAGGGGATTGTCTATGAGGGAAATATGATAATCGAAATTCATATCCAAATTATGTCTGCCCTCCACAATGGCTTTGTATTTATCCATCACGATGAGGAAAGGATAGACATCCACTTCTTCTCGGAAAATGGTAAATTCTGCAGATAAACTGTCGATTTTGTTTTCGGTTTTTTTACTGAAACGCAGGGTTTTGGCTATTTCCGTAAAGGTTTCGCCATCCATCAATACCAAGTCAATACCACGCACGGAGGATGCTCCTCTCAATGTCGATGGCTTCAGATTATAAGCAGAATCTAAATAGGTCTCCATGGCAATGTGAAACTCGCCCTTGCCGGCAAAGGATCGCAACATGGGCATGATGGAATCAACATCGGGAATCAAATCTAATAATTCTGCTATTTCTATCTCTAAGAGATGGAAGTCCATACCTACAAACAAATGGTTTTTACGCGGGGTTTTGTACATGGCGGTCAACTGCATCTTGGCTGCTGAGGTCGTAAACAACATGGATTCCAATACCATAACTCCATCCTGTACAGTGACCGTACCCTCTACATTCCTGGCTGTATCATTGGCATACAAAGCCTGATTGATACTGGTGTAAAGTGAAATATCAATACCTTTGGGTACCATAAAGGGTCCGGAATAACTCTCTTCTTCAGGGACAATTTCTTCTTCCGTCAACAACTCGGTTTTTTCATAGCCCAACCCATTGAACATAGCCATTAATTTATTGACATCCGTAGTATGGGAGCGGAAGTTGAAATCACCGGTCAATAAGGCTTCATCTCGAAAATATTCACGGATGTGCTTCAGCTGACCGGTCAGCTGGAAATCGGATTTATCGATAATCAATTGACTGTCGTAAATCAACAATTCGTCCGGCGTAAAATCAAAATCAATAGAGGGAATAGAAATATCTGTTCCGATTTGTGCCATGGATATGACTGCATCTTTCAGTTTCACATAGCCTTGCGGCGTCCATTGCAGCATTAATTTTTCTTGTGTTTCATCATAAGACAAACCGGCATTGACACTGATTTTATCGGATATGATTTGATCAGTTCCCATATAGGCTGCCAACTTGTCACTGTGATATTCGAGTTCCATGTAGGGATGCGCTTCATGGGCTTCATCTGGACGATAGGCAAGTTTAACAATCGGTTCATGTATATCTATATGGATGGTGTCCATAGTAGCAATGAGTTGGTGCACATCAAGATTCAAATTCATACGGGGAATAGCCGTTGAATCTTGCGTGTCCATTTCAAAATTGAAGTCGCCTCCGGGACTTTGCAGCAAAGCCTGCATATCATCCATAGCAGCAGA
>CAZOUH010000146.1:0-2334 GCA_964582935.1 uncultured Paludibacter sp. | reverse complement strand
TGAAGTCGCCTCCGGGACTTTGCAGCAAAGCCTGCATATCATCCATAGCAGCAGACAATCCTCCTGATTGAAAATTTCCACCCATGGATAAGGGTAAATCATCAGCCATTAAATTATTGGTAGCCAACAACAAAGATAAATCATTCAACACAGCGGTTATGTCTTTTCCGGCAGTTACATCCAACTGCTTCGTATCGATATCCAACGCAATAAAATCATGCAGCTTGCTCTTCGTATTGGGCATGCTGAAAGCCACATCTGCCAATCTCGATTGTAAATTGATGGTATCATAATCAGCGATAAAATGATGCAGTTTAACTTTACCATGGATGTGCATTTTATCATATTGATCTTGATCAAATTGTGAATATAAGAATTTGATGTTCGCATAACCATTCGCCATCCCCTTGATATCCAAAGGCATATCATCCGGCAAGAATGGCTTGGCATCCACCAAATCCAAGTTCAGCTTCGCTTTGATATCAAAACGCATATCTTCGGTCAACTGATCGACCAAGGCAGAACCTGCCAAATGAGAATATTGGGTTTTGGCATCAAAGTCTGAGACTTTTACATACCAATTTTCCTCATGATTCAAATCCATTTCAATATCTGCTATTCCACTCACATTATAAAGCATATAGGGCAAAGATTCATAATCGAAATCCACTTCACGGAATTTAGCTTGCAAGGAAAACACAGGCATTTCAAAATCAGCAATATATCCTTTAAAAGTTCCATTGATGAAGGTTTTTCCCGTAGCCTCCATGCCTTCCAAATATTCCCCGAAAGGCAAAGACATCAAATCCATGACATCGGTCAACTGCAATTCAACAGATTTAAAATCAACATCCAAGAACATCCCATCAACATCCTCAGGCAGATGAACCAAGGTATTCAAATCGAAATCCATCTCATTCACGCTGAGCAAAGCGTCTGACAAAATCAGTTTAGTATCTGCTAAATCAACACTGAAAGGCGTTTTAACAGCCAAAGCAGCATCTTTCAGATAATCAGATTCATCCCAATAAAAAGAAAAAGATTGAGCTTGTGCATTCAGTTTGCCATTGATTAACTGCTCTTTCCAGTCCAATTGCACATTTCCGTTCAGTCCGTCCAACGCAATAATCATATCCATAGGCACATCCTGATAAATCACACGGGCATCGGTCAGGTTGATTTTGTCGATTTGCAGCAAATTGAAAGGCAGTTCGAAAGCAGTGGTATCCGGCTCTTCATCCGGTTTCATAATATCATAATTTGCATTGCCCAAACTATCGGTAAATGCTAAAATTTGCGCTTTTTTAATTTCAACTTCGTTGATAATCAATTCATTGTTTTTCCACAAAGGTTTGATATCCAAAAAAGCCAGCATTTTCGAAGCACTGAAAACTGTATCGCTTGGCGCTTCCGGCAAAGGATTGATGATAGTTAAATCATTGATTTGCAGACCGAATTGCGGGAAAGTACTGAAGAATGTCAATTCCACTTCACCCAACTCATAGTCACAGATCAGCATGTTATCCATCTGATTGCGGACTATGGGCGTCAATTTTTCGGGCGTAAATATCACCCAAGACAAGATACCTACTGTTATTAGCAGGATGGCTAATAAAGAAGCGAGGCTGATGGCAATGATTTTTAAGACTTTCTTCATAGGGAAATGATTAAATGGTCCGACAATCTTTTACAATATACACAAGATGTTTCAGCTATCTTACTTTGGTGAAAACTTCCAACTTACCGGTCAGGTCATCTTTATATTTTAGAGTGGTAGCCGTGAGTTCAGTAACTATATACACCTTAGGCACCGCACTTCCGCCCATTTCCATGATATGAATTTGTGTCAATTCAGCTTTAACCAATGTCCATGTGAATGGCTGTCCTTCTTCCTCTGAAATATCGTCCGCCGTATCCCAAGTAACACCGCTATAATCCTCATCATACCGATAAAACAAGCTACCGGTTTTCCATTTTCCAAAGAGCAATGCTTCATCAAACACATCCTCTTCAGGCATACAGGCAACCATGGTCAGCGCTACTGTAACGAGCACCAATAAACTGCGAAATAAACGTTTGCGATTCATAAATTTTAAATATAAAATGGATTATCTCAATAAATAGTCTTTTTTGCAGCCAATAAGGTGTTTTTCAATAATGAAATGATGGTCATAGGTCCTACCCCACCCGGAACCGGCGTGATATAAGAAGCCTTAGGAGCCACCTCATCAAATGCCACATCACCCTTTAGTCTGAAGCCGGATTTAGTTTCTGTAGAGGGCACGCGGGTAGTACCCACATCAATGATTACCGCACCTTCTTTCACCATATCTC
>CAZOUH010000145.1:0-3801 GCA_964582935.1 uncultured Paludibacter sp. | reverse complement strand
TACTCACCGAACCACTTTCAGAGAGGGTATTTCCGACGTGGTACCCGATCATGCAGTATTCGTTTTGTTTGCCGGAAACGCTGCGCAGAAAATCCGCCATAACCTGAAAAGATTCCTGACCGTAAAAATCATCTGCATTGATAACAGCAAACGGTTCTTTAATCACATCTCTTCCCATTAAAACAGCATGGTTTGTTCCCCATGGTTTTTCCCGATCAGGGTGATAAGTAAAATCAGCAGGTATATCCGAAAGATTTTGAAACACGATTTCGACATCCACCAAATCCTTGAATTTGTTGACTACAATCTCCCTGAAATCTTGTTCAAAACTTTCTCTTATTACAAACACTAATTTGCCAAAGCCTGCTTTAAGAGCGTCGTAAATGGAATAATCCATGATGGTTTCACCTGAAGGACCTAATCCGTCCAATTGTTTCAATCCGCCATAGCGACTCCCCATTCCGGCTGCCAATATAAATAAAGTCGGTTTCATAAATCAAAAAATAATTTTAGTTTTGGACTGCAAATGTACGTTATTTTTTTGATTTTATGTAATTTTGCACTTCTCACTTATCCAACAAAGCGAAAATGACATCATCAACTCATATATCCATTGCTGCTCAATACATTCGTGAAGGTCGTTTAGTGGCTTTCCCTACCGAAACAGTGTACGGGCTTGGCGCTAATGCATTAGATCCTCAGGCTGTTATGAAGATTTTTGAACTCAAAGAGAGACCGAGTTTTGACCCCTTGATTGTGCACGTGGCTACAGTGGAAGAGGTTAAAAGACTGACTACTACGCGCGACGAGAGGTTGGATGCATTGGCTGAAAAGTTTTGGCCCGGACCCCTGACCATCATCCTGCCGAAAAGTGAGATCGTTCCGGATATCGTTACTTCCGGACTTCAAACTGTAGGTGTACGCATTCCCAATCATCCGGTAGCGCTCAACTTGATTCGTCAATCCGGTTGTCCGATAGCAGCGCCCAGTGCCAATAAATTCGGACAAATCAGTCCGACGCGCGCTAAACATGTTTTTAAACAGTTGCCCGGCGTTGATTATCTATTAGATGGAGGAAAAACGCAAGTCGGCATAGAATCAACCATCATCTCCTTGAATGACAAGGGATTTGAAATTCTGAGACATGGTATCATAACACGGGAAGAAATCGAGCTAACCATTCCCTATCACGCTCTATCTGAACAGGATAAAACTGATATTGTCAGTCCCGGCATGCTCAAATCACATTACAGTCCGGAAAAACCCATGTATCTGTTGGATGGCGACCTGCCTCTCACCATGGATAAATCCAAAGTCGGTTTATTATCTTTCTCCGGAGAGAACATTTCAGGCTATAAAGTTGTTGAGGTTTTAAGTCCGGATAAGAATTTAAGGACTTGCGCCGTCAATCTCTTTGCAGCCATTCATCGTTTAGAAGAAGCAAACATCGATTATATACTTGCAGAAACGGTTCCTGAAGAAGGCATTGGCATTGCTATCATGGATAAATTGAGAAAAGCGGCGTACAGGTACAAACCCGTCAAATAATTTAAAACTGCAGACTCAACACTGCAACTAACAACAGACTTCCACAATATATGATTCGACTTTTGCGCAAACACCATCGTTGGTTTGGTTTAATCCTTTTGGTATTTTTGATTCTTTTCAGTATTTCCGGTATCATCCTAAACCATAGAAAAACGTTTTCTGCTTACAGCATCAGCAGAAATTATCTTCCGGGCAATTATGCCTATCAGGATTGGAATTTTGCAGCTGTTCGTTCTACAGAAAAAATTTCCAACGACAGCATGTTGATTTATGGCAATATCGGCATCTGGCTTACAGACAGTGCGTTTGGTGACTTCACTGAATTTCATACCGGATTTCCGAAGGGCGTTGACAATCATAAAATATCTAAAGTACTAAAAATCAACAATAAAAATATAGCAGCAGGTTCCATTTTTGGCTTACACATCTATAATACAGACTTCAAAAAATGGCAAAAAATTGAATTGCCAAACCAAGAGGAAAACGTGGTAGATATGCTGTTGCGCGAAGATACTTTATTTGTACTCACGCGTTCAAATTTATTTAAATCGACTGATTACAAAATTTTCGAGAAAGTGAGCCTGCCGCCCCCCGCAGGATACAACGATAAAATAGGACTTTTCAAAACCTTTTGGGTACTTCACAGTGGGGAATTATACGGTTTAACGGGTAGGCTGATAGTTGATTTAATCGGGATTATCATGATTTTTTTGAGTGTCACCGGCTTTATCATCTATATCAATAAAAATACACTCAAAAAGAAAAAAACTCAAAAAGTCCAAAGAACAAAACTGAAAAGGCAATACTTGTGGAATTTAAAATGGCACAATAAGTTAGGATGGACAACTGCTATTCTACTGATAATCACAACTCTTTCAGGAATCTTCTTACGCCCTCCATTGCTTATCCCCATTGCCGAATCGAAAGTCAATAAAATACCATTCAGTCTGCTTGACACCCCCAATCCCTGGTTCGATCAGCTGAGAAGAATAATTTATATCGAAGATGAAGATCGATACATCATTTCAACTGCTGAGACTTTTTATTATTCTGATGACAATTTACTCAGTATAAAAGCTTTTGACAAACAGCCACCATTTAGCGTAATGGGCGTCACCGTTTTAGAGAAAAAAGCAGCCAACACCTTGTGGGTCGGGTCTTTTAATGGCTTGTTCAGTTGGAATTACAACACAGATGAAATCTATGATTTAATAGATGAAAAACCCTGGGTTCGTCCAACGAGAAAAAGCCATCCGGTTGGTTCACACAAAATTGTGGGTTATACTGAACATGTGGGTAATCACCCTTTTATTTTTGATTATGAAACCGGTTCCTTCAGTAAGTTTAATCAGGATGAATTTGCCGTTATGCCTGAGATCATCATACAAAAAAATCCCATGCCTTTGTGGAATCTGGCGCAGGAAATCCATACGGGTCGTATTTTTCAATTCATGATGGGCGACTTTTATATCCTGATTGTACCGTTAACAGGACTTTTTACCATATATCTGATTGTGTCGGGCTTCATCATTTGGTACAAAAAATACCGCACAAAAAAATCAGTTCGTTCTCACACGAAAGAACTGTAACCACAACCGATAAAAATCAGCTCAAGGCTCTCATTCCAAATATTGTTGATAACTTTTTTGCGTATCCTACGGTTTCTATCGTTATTCTTTCTTAAATTTACGCAATTTTTATTTCGCACAATATTTACTAACATTTAAAACATTTGAGATTCATGAGAAAACTGATTTTTGCAAGTTTACTACTTGCCTGCGGTACTGTTATGGTGGCTCAGACCAACCTCCAGTTACATTATGATTTGGGAAAAGACAGAAATTTCTTTACCAGCACCCTTGAACGCTTTAAGCCTGATGCCAACGGCAGCCTGTTCTATTTCATCGACTTCAACTACAGTGTTAACGGACCGATGGAAGCCTACATGGAGATTGCAAGAGAACTGAAGTTTTGGGACGCCCCTTTCAGTGCTCACATTGAATATAATGGTGGTTTACATAACGAAACTGCCTTCGGATTCCAAATCAACAATGCATACTTATTAGGAGGTACTTACAGCTTGAACAGCGCAGATTTTTCAAAAGGAATTTCTATAACGCCTTCGTACAAGTATATTCAAAAACATCCCAATCCACATAACTTTCAGCTTACCGCTGTTTGGTTTATGCATTTCTTCGACAACAAACTTTCATTTACAGGATTTGCTGATTTCTGGAGAGAAAAGAAAAGCTT
>CAZOUH010000144.1:0-3824 GCA_964582935.1 uncultured Paludibacter sp. | reverse complement strand
TATATCAGCCAAGGTAATTTCTATTTTATTGCTTAAAACTATAGATATTTTCTTATCATTTTTCTTATTAATCTCTTGAAGTTTGGTCAACTTTGAATATCCATAAAAATTACCAATAATCACATAATCAAGCGTTTTTGAGACCGAAGTTTTTATAGTCCCACCTTTTGCTATTATAAATCTTTCCAACATTTCTCGATCTACATTCGTTTCACCAGTAATGAGAAACGATTTTGAACAAAAGAAATCATCTGAGGAATTAATGTCTGTTATCAGGTATTTATCAATTATCTTTCTTGCATTTTCTATTTCTGAATACGTAGTTGCTTTTGCTCCAAAGTCAAGTCTCCCTTTCACAGGAAGCAAGTCTTTGAAATCAATGTTAACAGTTTTCGGTATTCTTGGATTTTTTCTTCTTTTCTCTCGCTTAATTTCGTCTTTTACAAATTTAGGTAGAGCATTAAGCCCTTCTAAACTTTTTTTTTGAATTTCCGTTTTAAGCCAAACTCCAAGTTTTAAAATCCATTGCATTTCTTCTGGAGAATAGTCCCAGCGATAATTATTGCATTGTGAACAGGCGGGTAAAAAATTATCAACTATATCTATACCTCCGGATGAAAAAGGTTTTACATGGTCTGCTTGAAAATTATCTCTTTCTAGCTTTATACCACAAACATGACATAAACCATCTGTTTTGTCAAAAACACGCTGTCTTTGAGCATTTGATAAAACAATTCGTTTAGTTTCACTAAATTCCTTGTTATACTCCTTTTTTATCAAGCGTTTTTGATACAGATTATTAAACTCTTCAATTAAAGTGTTCTCATTATCAATGTATGGAATTGAATTCTGTTTCATTTTTGCTGTAATTGAAAATTCGGTTTGCTATTATTGATGTTTACCTTTTGAATATCATTTTTGTATTCTTTTTGTATTTTACAGAATACAATAATACTGCTTTTTTGTATTCTGCAAAGTGCGAAAATTAAATCTTATAGTTCTTTCAAAACGCTCGGTTATGTAGCCTTCGAGAGCATCAGCAACATCTCACCCCAACACCACAACACTCCCACTCCCATCCTCATCAATCAAATCAGCGCGGGTGATTACTACTTGCTTGACGCCGGCTTGAAGGGCTTCGAAGGCGTTTTCTAATTTGGGGATCATGCCGCCTTGAATGATGCCGGATTGGACGTAGTCCTTGAAAAGATCAGGTGTTAATCTTGGAATTACGCTATCATCGTCTTTTTCATCTTTGAGCACGCCTTTTTTCTCAAAACAATACATCAATTTGACATCGAAGTATGCTGCTAATGCTTTGGCTGCTTCGCCTGCAATGGTGTCGGCATTGGTATTCAGCATATTGCCGGCTTTGTCATGGGTTAAGGGTGCCAAGACGGGCACAATGTCTTTGGCTATCAAATCGGATAAGATATCGGCATCTACTTCTTTGACATCTCCTACATAGCCATAGTTCACTTCTTTGACCGGTCGTTTTTCGGAACGCATATAGTTCAAATCGGCTCCGGTTAAGCCCATGGCATTGATGCCCAAAGCCTGCAAACCTGCAACAATTTGCTTGTTGACCAAGCCACCATAGACCATGATCACTACTTGCAACATGGCTTCATCGGTAATGCGCCGACCATCAACCATTTTACTCTCAATGCCCATGCGGGAAGCTAAGGCTGTAGCGGAACGACCGCCTCCATGTACCAAAATTTTATGTCCTCGGATATGTGCGAAATCTTGAAGCAATTGCTGTAATGAGTCAGCTTCTTCCACAATTTTACCGCCTACTTTGACTATGGTCAATTTTTCCATTTTAATACTGAATTAAGGTGTGAATATCTACCAAATGTTCCATGTCAACAAGTTTTTGCTTGCCCTTTAAAAACTCTAATTCAATCATAAAACTGGCATGTATCTCTTTAGGGTTGAATTTGTTAATCAGCTGCAAAGCCGCATGAGCACTACCACCTGTTGCTAATAAATCATCGTGCAAAAGCACTACTTCTCCGGCTTCAATGGCATCTTTGTGTATTTCTAAAGAGTCCTGACCATATTCCAAATCGTAGGAATAACTGTAGGTTTCGGCAGGTAATTTACCGGGTTTGCGCAATAACACAAAACCGGCATTGAGTTTATATGCCAAAATACTGCCCAATACAAAACCGCGACTTTCAACACCTACCACTTTGGTGATGCCTTTGTCTTTGAAATATTCATATAAGGTGTCCGCCAAATATCTCAAAATGGCAGGTTCTTTCATGGCGGTGGTAATGTCTCTAAACATTACGCCGGGCTTGGGAAAATCCGGTACACTGCGGATGGATGCGATTACTGTTTGTAAATTCATTTCCTTTGTATTCACTTTATTTTAATATTATTATTTTGATGCCTGATTTATGCGAGACGCACGGCAGTGCGTCTCTACAACGAAATCATTTTTTTGATGACCCATTGTGCAGAAATTTCGCGATTGGCTGCTTGGGGAATAACGATGGATTGCGGACTTTCGATAACATCATCCGTTACAATCATATTGCGGCGCACAGGCAGGCAATGCATAAAATGTGCATCATTGGTAACTGCCATTTGGCGTGCGCTGACCGTCCAATTGCGGTCTGTACTCAATATCTTTCCATAGTTCGGATCTTGATAGGCTGCCCAGTTTTTGGCATAGATGAAATCGGCATCTTCAAAAGCTTTCATTTGATCGTGTTCTATTTTCGCACCGCGCACAAATTCCTCTGCCAATTCATATCCTTCGGGATGGGTGATGACGAAATCTACATCCGCTTCATTCATGAAATCTGCAAAAGAATTGGGAACAGCCTGTGGCAAAGCGCGCGGATGCGGTGCCCAAGTCAGCACCACTTTAGGACGTTCCTGCTTTTTATATTCTTCTATGGTGATTAAATCAGCAAAAGCCTGCAAGGGATGTCCGGTTGCTGCTTCCATGCTGAAAACCGGTTTGCCGGAATATTCGATAAATTGATTGATAATGGTTTCATTGTAATCATAGGATTTGTCCTCGAACTGCGCAAAAGCCCTCACACCAATCACATCGCAATATGCACCCATCACCGGAATGGCTTCCAAGATATGCTCAGGTTTCTCACCATCCATGATGACACCCCGCTCGGTTTCTAACTTCCAAGCCCCTTGGTTGATATCCAAGACAATGGTGTTCATCCCTAAGTTCATCCCTGCCTTTTGAGTACTCAAGCGCGTCCGCAGACTGGAATTGAAAAACACCATCAAAAGCGTTTTGTTTTCACCCAAATGCTTGTAAGCAAATCTGTTTTGCTTCATCTCTAATGCCTCCCGCACTGCCTGTTGCAAATTGCCAAGGTCTTTAACGTTTGTATATTGTTTCATTTTAAAAATTGATTTTAATATCCGTTACACGAAGTTTCACAGAGTTTACACGGAGTTTCACGAAGTATATTTAATCACTAATCACCATTTTACCCCTAAATCCCCTAAAGGGGACTTTTTCGTGCAAATTTTCATCCCTTGCATGCTCCAAACTCCCCTCCTTCGGAGGGGTTGGGGGTGGTCTCACCCTCAATTTCTTGCACGCTGTTTTTACTTCCCGACCTATCCCCTAACCCCTTTCCGAAGGAAAGGGGGACACAGCGTAAAATTGTTCATCCCTTGCACCCTATCATAGCCCCCTTTTAGGGGGTTGGGGGTTGAATGATGAATAACCCCTAAATCCCCTAAAGGGGACTTTTTCGTGCAAATGTTCATCCCTTGCATGCTCCAAACTCCCCTCCTTCGGAGGGGTTGGGGGTGGTCTATTCATTATTCACTAT
>CAZOUH010000143.1:1718-3863 GCA_964582935.1 uncultured Paludibacter sp. | reverse complement strand
TTTTCTTGTCGATGTATGGTTGCCAGTACGAACGAATCTAAAGATAAATCACGAACAAGCGTCGATTTTTCTTGGGCTTTTTGTGCGTAATACAGGGCAGCGTCTTGCATCACATCCCCGTTTTTGACAATCTTCACCGGAAAATGTTCAAATCCTTCCTGTTTGAGATTGTTGACAGCCGCATCTGTGGGGCAAAACAACAAATTTGAAATGCGGTCGGTAAGAATGCGATTGATTTCTTCGGGCATTGCTCGATTGAATGAACGCAAGCCGGCTTCAACATGAATGAGCGGGATGTGTAATTTGGCGGCAGCCAATGCACCTGCCAAGGTAGAATTGGTGTCACCATAAACCAACACAGCATCCGGTTTTTCATCCAACAGAATTTGCTCAATGCCTTCTATCATTCTGCCTGTCATGGCTCCATGCGGAGCATCATGAATATTTAATCGGTAAGTCGGTTGCGGAATTTCCATTTCTTCAAAAAAAATATCCGACATGTTTGGATCGTAGTGCTGACCGGTATGCACAATCTTTTCATCGACCCCGTAAATCGTAAATTGACGATTTACAGTAGCTGCTTTGATGAATTGCGGACGTGCTCCAACGATGGTAATGATGCGTTTCATGTGTCAAAAGCTTGAAAATTTTTAAAATACCTGCAATAGTATCAATGATAGTTTGAATGATTATTGATTACTGCGATTCTTTCTCTATCAATTGATTCATCAATCGGCTCAATTTTTCAGTCAATTTTTTCCGTGAATATTGCGCAACAGCCTCTTTATCGGCTTGTAAATGTAAAGTTCCTGCTTGATAATCTCTATAATAGGTAAGGATTTTCTCTTTTAATAATCCTTCGTCATAAAAATCGAAAGTATCTCCGGTTCGAGTTTGAGTAAGTATTTCAGCGGCATCGCCATCTGTATAGCCAATGGAAATGATAGGGCGACCGGCTTGCATGTATTCAAACAATTTCCCGGTTACAATACATTTTGTATCAGGATTTTCTATCAAACAAAGTAACAATACACTTGATTTTTGTTGAAACTCTATCGCCTTGCTGTGCGATACGTAAGATATCATTTCTAAATTATCATAAAGACCATGCTTTCGAATGTTTTCTACAACAGAAGCATCCACATTACCAATCAATTGTATTTTTAAATTTTGTTTAAATTCGGTATATTCTTCAGACAATACGCGGAGAACCTTCCAAAGTATTGTTGGATTTTGATTGGCGGTCAACAAGCCTGTATGTGTAATTACAAAATGAGAATCTGAGTGATCCGAAGTTTCGGTTTTCTGAAAATCCTCTACATCAAATCCGTTGGAAATTACTGCTATTTGCTTGTGTTTAAACGATTGATACTCTTGTTTCATACGATCTGAAACAACCAAAACTAAATCAGCTTTTTCAATGATGGATGCTTCCATTCGGTGATGCAAAAAATCAGCAATTTTCCCGGTTTGCAAATCTTTGTAATAATAAACTGATGTCCAAGGGTCTCTAAAATCAGCCATCCATGGTATATGAGGATAATACTCTTTCAAACGATGACCAATCAAATGCACCGAATGGGGCGGACCGGTTGTAACGATCAAGTCAACAGGATTTTTATAGAGATATTTCTTTAAAAACTTTTGAGAACTGCCCAACCAGCATATACGTGGATCAGGTATGAATATATTGCCCCGAAGCCAGCCCGACAAGCGTTCTTTCCATGATTTCTGATGGGTATCAGACACAAATCCGGTTTGGATGGTTTTGTTCTTTTTCCCTGTAAAGCGGCGATAAAATTTGTAAGGTTCGAAAATCGGACGACGAATAATGGTTAAATTGTCAGGCAGGTCATTTTGGAAGCTGTCATCTATAACCGGATAATCAGCATTTTCAGGAGCATAAATAATTGGTTCCCAGCCAAAATCACGAAGATATTTTACAAATTTCACCCAACGCTGCACACCCGAACCACCCGATGGCACCCAATAGTATGTGATAATCAGTACTTTCTTCATACTTGTCTCAAATTGAAACTCATCCCATTTCCTATTTACTGTGTATTATTTAACCCCTAAATCCCAGCCCCCTAAATTCCTATGGGAACTTTTCGTGCAATTGTATATTGTTTTCATGAGACGCGG
>CAZOUH010000143.1:0-1618 GCA_964582935.1 uncultured Paludibacter sp. | reverse complement strand
CTAAATTCCTATGGGAACTTTTCGTGCAATTGTATATTGTTTTCATGAGACGCGGTGCACCGCGTCTCTACACGAGCCTGTCTAAACCGCAACATTCACTATTCATTATTCGTTCTCCGTTCTTCGTTCTTCATTCTTAGTTCTTAGTTCTTAGTTCTTAGTTCTTTATCATTTCCACCGCCCTCTTCAATCTCCTCAAAGTTTCCTCTTTGCCGATAATCTCAGTTATATCAAAAAGATGCGGACCTTTGGAGTCACCGACCAAACAAATCCGGAAGACATTCATAATTGCTCCCATGCCATATGCTTTGGATGCAATCCATGTTTTAACGATCACTTCCGTATTTTCTGATGAAAAATCATCTGTCGCCTCTAATACTGATATCAATTCCTGCATTTGCTCAGCAGACTGAGCTTTCCATCGTTTTTTAACGGCAGCCTCTGCATATGAAGATGGTGCTTCAAAAAAGAAAGCAGTTTGTTCCCAGAGTTCATGTACAAAATTCACCCTTTCTCGTACCATTTGCACTACTCTTTTTACCTTTTGCTTGTCTGCATCGATATTATGTTTGAGCAATTCCGGATAAAATAACTCGGTGATTTCTTCCACAGACTTCAATTGCACATATTGATGATTGAACCATTTCCCTTTTTCATAATCGAATTTTGCACCGCTTTTACTCACGCGCTCCAAAGAAAACAGATTAATCAATTCATCCATTGTGAACAGTTCCTTTTCTGTACCCGGATTCCATCCTAATAAAGCCAAGAAATTCACCACCGCTTCAGGAAAATAACCGGCTTCTCTATAGCCTGAAGATACAGCTCCTGTTTTTTCATCTTTCCAATCTAAAGGAAAAACCGGAAAACCCAATCTGTCGCCATCGCGTTTGCTCAATTTGCCATTGCCATCAGGCTTTAATAATAAAGGCAAATGTGCAAATTGCGGCATTTGGTCTGCCCAACCCAAATAACGATATAAAATAACGTGTAGAGGTGCGGAAGGCAACCACTCCTCACCACGAATCACATGCGAAATTTCCATGAGGTAATCGTCCACCACATTTGCCATGTGATAGGTAGGCAAACCATCAGCTGATTTGTACAAAACTTTATCGTCCAACACGGATGAGTTTATCACTACTTTTCCACGTACCAAATCATTGACTTCTATCTCCTGTTGTGGTTCGATTTTAATCCGTACTACATATTGATCTCCGCTACCTAAACGTTTTTGCACTTCTTCTTCAGAAAGTATCAGTGAATTATTCATCTGCATGCGTGTGGACGCATCATATTGGAAATTGGGAATTGCAGATCGTTTGGCTTCCAATTCTGCCGGTGTATCAAAAGCGATATAAGCCAATTCCGCCTGCAACAATTGATCTACATATTGTTTATAAATAGCCTTACGCTCACTTTGGCGGTAGGGCGCATGCAGACCTTTTGATGTTACGCCAACTCCCTCATCAACCTTGATACCCAACCACTCCAAAGCTTCTACGATATACTCCTCAGCTCCGGGAACAAAGCGGGTCGAATCTGTATCTTCAATACGCAACAAAAAATCGCCACCCTGTTTCTTGGCAAATAAATAATTATACAATGCTGTTCTAAC
>CAZOUH010000142.1:0-3907 GCA_964582935.1 uncultured Paludibacter sp. | reverse complement strand
GACTTGGATGAAGATTCACTGCATTCCAAGCAATGGCTTTTCCGCCATTTAAGACTTGCAGTTTTGATAATAATCTGCTTTGCTCTATCTCAATATTTTTAATCTCATTTTCCACCTGAATCAAATTGAGTTTGGCTTTGTTCTTTTCCAAGATATTGGCACTGCCCATTGTGTATTGCGCTTCATACATGTTAGCAATTGATTGTGCGTGTTCCAAACGTTGATTGTATTCCTGGTGCATAGCATTGTAATACACCAATTCTATGCATATTTGTTTGGCTTCAAAAAGTACATTTTTACGTTTTGCTTGGTATGCAAAAGATAAATTTTCGTTAGATAAGTCCGCAATTTTCTTTTTATGTAGATAGGCAGTCGGAAAATCAAAAGACTGCGTAATGGAAAAATCTGTGCGATTGCCTATAGCAGATGGTGTTCCCCAAAAGTAGTTGAATTCCACTTCCGGATCATGGGGATTGAGATCAGAGCGATTTTCTAATCTTTGCGCTTCTGTTTCTTCCCGCACAGCTGCCAATTGCGTACTGTTTTCCTCTATCTCTTGCAGTAGCTGTTCAATATTATCTTGTGCATGAATCTGCCAAACACTCAGTAGTAATAACAGACTAATTTTCAATGCTTTCATTTTTCAATCTTTTTTTTTCGATTAATTCATAAACTATGGGAACGATGTAAATATTGAGTAGGGTAGAGGTGAGTAAACCGCCTAAAACCACCACTGCCATCGGACTTTGAATTTCATTGCCGGGTTGATCGCCTTTGAATACCAAGGGTAATAAAGCCAAGGCAGATGTCAATGCCGTCATTAAAATTGGATTTAACCTGTCAACTGAGCCATGCAGTACAGCATCGTGCAAGCTTTCTCCATCTTCTTTCAAATGAATATATCTTGAAATCAACAAGATGCCATTTCTGGTGGCAATGCCAAATAAGGTAATAAAACCAATGATAGAAGGTATGCTCACGACCTGTGTTGTGAGGAAGATCGCCAGCACGCCACCTATCAATGCTAAAGGTAGATTCAGCAATACAATACCTGATAGCGTCATGTCCTTAAATTCGCCATACAACAATAAAAAGATAACGAAAATAGCCATGATGGAAGTCAGCAGGAGGGTGCGACTTGCCTTTTCAGCATTTTCAAACTGACCGCCATATTCAACCCTATAGCCCTCCGGTAACTTGATATGTTCGTTAATAGTAGCGCGAATATCATTTACAGCTCCTTTCATATCCCTGCCGGCAACATTAGCAGAAATCACAATTTTCCTTTGCACATTCTCCCTGCTGATAGCATTGGGACCACCCACCGATACGATATCAGCAACTTCTTCCAAAGGAATTTTGCTACCATTTTCTGTATCTATCAAGGCTGATTTAATATCGTCAATGTGCTCGGTATAATTTTGATTCAGTTTCAAGACTACATCAAAACTTCTTTGTCCTTCATAAATTTCCGAAAGCTTTTGTCCCGAAAATGCCAATTCAACAAAATCATTAAAATCCTCTATAGAGATACCATGGCGAGCCAAGAGTTGTCTGTTGGCACGAATTTGCAGCTCCGGTGTTTCAGTCTGTTGCTCCACAGACACATCCACCAAACCATCCAAGTCTTCAATTTCAGCCTTGATTTGATTGCCTAATAAAAACAAACTGCTTAAATCAGTACCAAACAACTTGATGGCAATATTGGCATTGGTGCCGGTCAACATATGGTCGATACGGTGACCGAGAGGTTGTCCGACTGTAGCTGCAATACCCGGGATATCAGCCAAAGTAGCCCGCACCTCTTCTAAGAATGCTGCATTTTTTCTTTTCTTCAATTGGTAATTTACATCAATCTCCGAGCTATTAGTAGCCTGCGAATGTTCATCCAACTCGCCGCGACCGCTCCTTCTGGCTGTGCTTGTAACCTCCGGAATTTTCAATAATTCAGTTTCAATTAAATTACCTAAACTGTTATTGACTTCCAAAGAAGTCTCAGGTTTAGTTACCACAGAAATAGTCAATGCGCCCTCATTGAAGTCAGGTAAGAAACTTTGTCCCATGGTAAAAAACAAGATGATACTCAATATAAGCACTGTTCCGGTTCCATACAAAATCTTCTTTTTATGTCCCAATACCCATTCTAAAGAAACTTTATAAGCACTGCTTAAGTGACGGGATAGCCAACTTTCTTTCTCATTTTTAGTCAGGTATTTGTCATCCGACAACATCAATTTACACATCAGCGGCGTAACCGTCATAGCCACAATCAGCGACATAAACAAAGCAATGATATAAGCCACGCCCAAAGGTTTCAGCATGCGCCCTTCCATTCCCGTAAGGAAAAACAGCGGGATAAATGCCACCACAATGATGAAGGTCGCATTGAGGATGGATGCCCGAATTTCTTTAGATCCTTCATATACCACCGTAAAAATCGACTGCTGATCAGCTTTGGCTTTGCGGTGATTTTCGCGCAAGCGTTTATATACATTTTCTACATCAATAATTGCATCATCCACCAAAGAACCAATTGCGATTGCCATACCACCCAAAGTCATGGTGTTGATATTCATACCCATTAAATACAAAACGATGATGGTACCTAAAAGCGACAAAGGAATAGCAAGTATAGAAATGACGGTTGTGCGGAAGCTTGCCAAAAACACAAATAAAATGATGATAACGAAAATGGCACCTTCTATCAATGCCCTGCCCACATTATTCACGGAGGCTTGTATGAAATCAGCCTGACGGAAAATCTTGGTATCCATGCGCACATCTTCCGGCATGGAATGCATGATATCAGCTAAGTTGCGTTCAATATTTTCTGTAACATTCAGGGTGTTAATATTAGGTTGCTTGGATACGGAAATGATGACTGCCGGATTAGCATTCTGCGAAGCATAACCCATTTTTTTGGCGCTGCCGATAATCAGTTCGGCTACATCTGAAATCACTATGGGTTTGCCATCGACTGTCTTGACCCAAGTCTGACCTAATTCCTCCAAATCATAAGAGCGCGCCATGCCCCTCAAAGCATATTCATTACCATAATCACGCACCACGCTTCCTGAGGAATTATTGCTGAAAGTCTTGCCTACCGCTTCTAAATCCTTCATGCTGATGCCATATGCATCCATCTTTTTCGGGTCAGCTAATATTTGATACTGTTTATAATCACCTCCTATTACCGTTACTTGCGATACACCGCCGGTAGCAAGGATGGCAGGTTTGATAACCCAATCGGCAAGCGTTCTTAAATCCATCATAGAAGTGCTGTCGGCTTGCAGACCAATAAACAAAATTTCACCCATTACGCTCGATTGTGGAGCCAATTCCGGTACAACGCCTAAAGGCAAAGTCCCACTTAGCGTAACCATTTTCTCACTCACGATTTGTCTTGCCTTGAAAATGTCAGCCCCCCAATCAAATTCTACCCAAACGAAAGAAAAACCTTGCGAAGAATGGGAACGCACGCGTCTAACATCCGTAGCACCATTTACAGCTGTTTCGATGGGGAAAGTTACCAAACGTTCCACCTCCTCAGCTGCCATGCCGTGTGCATCTGCCATCACAACAACAGTCGGTGCAGTCAAGTCAGGGAAAACATCCACATCCATCTGTTTGCCAGTATAAACGCCACCTACAATCAGCAACACCACACCTAATAAGATGAAGAATCTGTTCTTTAATGAAAACTCAATTATTTTATTGATCATCTTATTGAGATTTAATGCACGTGACCGGAATGTGCATCCAATGCACCGGCTGATTGTGCTAATTTGACATAGACAGCTCCCTTGCTGACAAAGATTTCATCTTCAGCTAAACCACTTAAAATTTCCGTTTGAAAGCCATCCGTTGCGCCTTTTACTATCGGACGCTTTTCGTACTCCTCATCTTC
>CAZOUH010000141.1:0-3911 GCA_964582935.1 uncultured Paludibacter sp. | reverse complement strand
AACCCGAAGAACTTTCTCCAAAAAAATAACCCCATCACTTGCAGGTTAAAAATCTTTTTGTAACTTTGCAGCCCGTTTTGGGATTTTTTTAAGAATAAAACAGTAATAAACTAATTTTAAATGCCTACAATTCAACAGTTAGTTAGAAAAGGAAGAACAGTAACTACCTACACAAGCAAGTCTCCGGCTTTGGATTCTTGTCCGCAGCGTCGTGGAGTTTGTGTGCGTGTATATACCACGACTCCTAAAAAGCCAAACTCTGCCATGCGGAAGGTGGCACGTGTACGTTTGACTAACCAA
Organism: uncultured Paludibacter sp.; assembly: GCA_964582935.1. GTDB lineage: Bacteria > Bacteroidota > Bacteroidia > Bacteroidales > Paludibacteraceae > Paludibacter. The sequence continues at coordinate 3,611 of CAZOUH010000141.1, read as the reverse complement.
AAGGAAGTGAATGCCTACATCCCGGGTGAAGGTCATAATTTGCAGGAGCACTCGATTGTGATGGTTCGTGGCGGACGTGTGAAAGATCTTCCCGGAGTTCGTTATCATGTGGTTCGCGGTTCGTTAGATACAGCCGGTGTTGCCGGTCGTACACAGCGTCGTTCAAAATACGGTACTAAACGTCCGAAACAGACGAAATAAATAATAAGAGAGATTTAAAGACCAAGTTATAAACTTGTTTTACAGGTGGCAGATGAAGGTTGAGTAAACGGCTTAGCGGAGCATGTTGAAGCGAGACTAAAGAGCAACCAAAAACAAACAATTTTTTTAAAAATGAGAAAGTCGAAACCAAAGAAACGGGTCATCATACCTGATCCCGTTTTTAACGAGTCGATGGTTACGCAATTTGTGAACCACTTAATGTTCGATGGCAAAAAATCAATTGCTTTCGATATTTTCTATTCTTCTTTAGAAGTTGTAAAAAACAAACTTCCGAACGAAGAAAAATCTCCCCTCGAAATCTGGAAGAAAGCGCTCGAAAATGTTACCCCCTTGGTAGAAGTAAAATCACGCCGTGTTGGTGGAGCAACATTCCAGGTTCCTACAGAAATCCGACCTGACAGGAAGGAATCAGTTTCAATGAAAAATCTTATATTGTATGCGCGTAAGCGTGGCGGACGTTCGATGGCTGAGAAATTAGCTGCCGAGATTATCGATGCGTACAACAGCCAGGGTGGTGCCTTCAAACGTAAAGAAGACATGCACCGAATGGCTGAAGCAAACCGTGCTTTTGCTCACTTTAGATTCTAATTCATTTGTAAAGCACAAATAAATTTGGAAATACATTATTAATGGCTCAAGATTTAAAATATAATAGAAATATCGGCATTATGGCGCACATCGATGCCGGAAAAACGACTACATCAGAACGGATATTGTATTATACCGGTCTGACACATAAGGTCGGTGAAGTACATGATGGCGCCGCTACGATGGACTGGATGGCACAGGAGCAGGAAAGGGGTATCACCATTACCTCTGCTGCTACTACGACATCTTGGATCTATCAAGGAAATAAATATAAAATCAATTTAATCGACACTCCGGGACACGTTGACTTTACAGTTGAAGTAGAACGCTCATTGCGCATTTTAGATGGCGCTATCGCTGCGTTTTGTGCCGTAGGAGGTGTTGAACCTCAGTCGGAAACCGTATGGCGTCAGGCTGATAAATACAACGTTCCACGCATCGGCTATGTAAATAAAATGGACCGATCAGGAGCTAACTTTTTTGAAGTTGTTCGTCAGGTAAAAGATGTGCTCGGTGCCCGACCCTGTCCCATTCAAATTCCCATCGGCGCAGAAGAGAAATTCAAAGGTGTTGTTGATTTAATTAAGATGAAAGCTCTTGTTTGGCCCGACGATTCTGTTGCTGCCACTTATCAGGAAACAGAAATACCGGCTGACTTGTTGGCTGAAGCTGAAGAGTGGAGAGATAAGATGCTCGAAACCATCGCAGAATTTGACGAAGTGGTGATGGAGAAGTATTTTGATGATCCATCCACCATTACGGAAGAGGAAATCAGAGTGGCAGTACGTAAGGCTACTTTATCGATGGAGATTAATCCGATGATTTGTGGCTCATCCTTTAAAAACAAAGGTGTGCAATCTATGTTAGATGCTATCTGCGCATTTTTACCCAGTCCGTTGGATACCGATGAGATCATCGGAACAGACCCGCATGATTTCGGAAAAGAAATCGTTCGCCATCCTAAGTCAGATGAACCTTTGACCGCTCTTGCGTTCAAAATCGCAACTGATCCTTATGTGGGTAGGCTGTGTTTCTTCCGCGTATATTCAGGGGTATTGAAAGCAGGATCTTACGTATATAATTCCCGCTCAGGAAAAAAAGAACGCATTGCCCGTATTTTTCAAATGCATTCCAATAAACAAAATCCTGTAGATTTTATTGCTGCCGGTGATATTGGTGCAGGAGTTGGTTTTAAAGACATCCGGACCGGTGATACGCTTTGTGATGAGAACAGTCAAATCTTACTTGAATCCATGGACTTCCCCGATCCTGTTATCGGTATTGCCGTGGAGCCTAAGACTCAAAAAGATTTGGATAAATTGGGCGTGGGACTCTCTAAGTTAGCTGAAGAAGATCCAACGTTTACAGTGCATACTGAAGAGCAATCCGGACAGACCGTTATTTCGGGGATGGGCGAACTTCACTTGGAAATCATTATTGACAGGTTAAGACGCGAATTCAAAGTTGAATGTAATCAAGGTCGTCCTCAAGTATCCTACAAAGAGGCTATTACGGATGCGGTTGAAATTCGTGAAGTGTATAAAAAGCAAACCGGTGGTCGTGGTAAATTTGCCGACATCATCGTTCGCGTTGAACCGGCTGATTCAGATTTCGAAGGTTCTTTACAGTTTATAGATCTCGTGAAAGGTGGAAATATCCCCAGAGAATATATTCCTTCCGTACAAAAAGGGTTTCAGGTGGCAATGAAAAACGGCGTGTTAGCCGGCTTCCCTATGTCGAAACTGAAAGTTACTTTGATAGATGGGTCTTATCACGCTGTTGATTCAGATCAACTTTCATTTGAGATTTGTGCACAATTGGCTTTCAAGAGAGCATGTGCAAAAGCAAAACCTGTTTTGTTGGAGCCTATCATGAAGATGGAAGTGGTTACTCCCGAAGAAAGCATGGGCGATATCATCGGAGACCTCAACAAACGCAGGGGACAGATTGAAGGTATGGAATCCAGTCGCACCGGTGCTCGAATTGTAAAAGCCAAAGTGCCATTAGCCGAAACTTTTGGATATGTAACAACGCTACGTACCATCAGTTCGGGTCGTGCAACTTCTTCCATGGAGTTTTCAAATTATGCTGAAGTCTCAAATTCTCTTGCTAAAACTGTGGTGACAGAAGCAGGAGGCAAGGTAGAATTATTGTAAGCCCGGAAATCTTCCACAGTGATGGATTTTCGGGAATTTCAAATATAAAAACAAACTTTTTGATTAGCGAATGACTCTTAGTCAAGAAGTTGATAATAAAATAATAACCAATTAAAAACGAATGCTTACTGAAAGTTCTCACTGAGAGAAGTGTAAGGGGCTGTTAAAAATCATTATGAGTCAAAAAATTAGAATTAAATTAAAATCGTACGATTACAATCTGGTTGATAAATCAGCAGAAAAGATTGTTAAAACAGTGAAAGCTACAGGTGCCCATGTAAGCGGACCGATTCCTTTACCTACCCACAAAAGAATTTTCACGGTGAACCGTGCTACTTTTGTGAACAAGAAATCGCGCGAACAGTTTGAATTGTGTTCTTACAAAAGACTGATTGACATCCACAATTCATCAGCTAAAACTGTAGATGCCCTTATGAAGTTAGAACTTCCCAGTGGAGTTGAAGTAGAAATTAAAGTGTGAAGCCCCCTTTAAACCTACTCGAAAGTAGTGGTTTTTAAAGTGCTAAAATAAATTTTAAACTCGTCTCTCGACATTCCTTTTATGGAGGATTTAGGGAGCTAATTATTAATTGAAATGCCAGGATTAATTGGAAAAAAAATCGGAATGACATCGGTTTTCAGTGC
>CAZOUH010000140.1:0-3924 GCA_964582935.1 uncultured Paludibacter sp. | reverse complement strand
TATAAAAATTAAAGTTGCACTGCAAAGTTAGTAAGATGGATTGGAATAAAAAAGGGGGGGAGGCATTACTTTACCCGCCATTGTGCCATCCGTTTTTCACTTAATAAGTTTACTCATGTTTCGCACTTCCCTTAATCCGTTGACAAAGAAATAGAAAGGAAGTGCATTATTTTCTATATCTCAGTTTTATAGTACTTTACAATTTCTCATTCTTCTTTAGCCACCGAAGCACATAATGTCATAAACATGGCTTCTGCCTTGGAATTGGTCAGCATTTTTTCAAGCACATCATCGGCATCCATCTCCAGCACCTCGCATACGGTGCAAACCAACTCTATAAAAAGCCCCCATAGCCGTCTGACCTGGTAATGCTCAATCAATTTCTTAAATGTCAGTGTTGTGTCCGTTGTCAACAAAACCTTCCACTTATCACGTTTACCCCGGCGACTGAAAAAAAGGCAAATCTCAACACCCTGATACAGTACCTTAGCCCGTTTGTAGTGGTAACCTAAAGAACGGCATCGTTTGGGTTTACCCAACGTGTTGTTGATTTGGGCATGTGTCAGACTTTTACCCTGATACTCGAATTTAGTCTTTGCAAACTTATACATGCCGATCAGGTGAACCTTTTGATGCTTCACACTGCGGATAGCCTGTATCAGCGCATCACAAGTAAAACAGAGGTAAAACGATAGATAAAACGGAGAGTTTCTACTCTGTTTATAGAAATGGGGAAATAATCTATTCGGACGGTTCTGCGGACTTTAACAAGTATAAATCTTCATCAACAAACAGCGTTCATAATTTTGAGGATATTCAAAACGAAAATTACATAATTTTTGTAGCTTATGTATCTATGGATATGTTTCGGGCTGTTCACATAAAGAAATAACCGTGAATTACGATTACAGAGCGACAACGGAAAAGAAAGTTTTTCTATATAAGAATAGCGAATATGGTTATCAGGATTGGAATGAGACTTGGTAAGACTTAAAAATACCTTTGGAAACCATGAGTTTCCGTGCGACCCGTTTATCTTCGTGATGGCGGGTCGTGCTTTTTAATTTCGGTCAAAAGGTTCTGCATTGGGTTCTGCAAATAAAGAAGAGTGTTGATAATCATCACTCTTTGTGCCCGGAGCCGGGATCGAACCGGCATGGAAGTGAATCCACTGGTGTTTGAGACCAGCGCGTCTACCAATTCCGCCATCCGGGCAATTGTTGAGGGTGCAAAGGTAATTGTTTTTTTTATTTTTCAAACACTTCATGTGATTTTTAATGGCTTTTATTTCGACAACAGCTTAGATTTGCCTAAATTTGCAGCTAATTTTTACAGAACCTATGAAGCAAAGCAAAAAAGCACCGGCAAAATCCACCAAAAAACGCCAAGCTCCCCTCATTTCTTATCACAAGAAACCATCTTCACTTTCTTTGGAAACATGGCAAAAGGCTCTACGCAGACAATTTGTTATCAACAAACCTTTTGGCATTGAAAAAACAGACCACCTGAAATCGCCTTTTGGCGATTATACCGTTCGGAATCCGGAAACGAAAAATGTGTATAAGGTTGCTTTTCGTGGCTTGGACAGTCCCATGAACTTTTGCTCGTGCTTAGACTTTAAAACCAATCAATTAGGTACGTGTAAGCATTTGGAAGCCGTTATCTTTAAACTTCAAAACGACAAGAAAACCTCCATTGACTTTACAGAATACAAGCCGGATTATACTTCTGTCTATCTGTCGTATCAAAACAGACGTGAAGTAAAAATTCGTATCGGAAACACTTTTAAATCTGAATATAAAACTTTGGCACAAACCTATTTTGATGAAAACAATACATTTCTTCCTGAAAAAAGCGATTGTTTTGCAGACTTTTTGGAAAAAGCGCGTGCCATCGATGATCATTTTCGTTGTTACGATGATGCCTTAGAATTTGTGTTGGAATTGCGTGATCATGCATTCCGAAAGCAAATAGCTGCTAAATATAAGCATGCGGATGCTTTCAATGATTTGATACCTATTAAACTGTACCCCTATCAGCAAGAAGGAATTCGATTTGCCTTTGAAGCCGGACGCAGTCTGAACGCCGACGAAATGGGATTGGGTAAAACTATTCAAGCTATCGGAGTCAGTCAAATGATGCGAAAAGAGTTGGGTATCGACAGGGTATTGATTATTTGTCCTACTTCTCTGAAATACCAATGGCAGAGTGAAATCAAAAAATTCACGGGAGAAAACGCCTTGGTCATCGAAGGTACACCGCCCATCCGGTGGGAGCAATACAAACAGGATGATTTTTATAAAATTGTTTCCTATCATACAGTCGCAAACGATGTGTCAACAAATTCCTTTGCAGATTATGATATGATTATTTTAGATGAAGCACAACGCATCAAAAATTGGAAGACAAAAATTGCCCAAGCTGTAAAAAAGATACAAACGCCTTACTGCATGGTGCTTACCGGAACACCCCTTGAAAATAAAATTGAAGAACTTTACTCGATTGTTCAATATGTGAATCCTTTTATTTTAGGACCCTATTACCGGTTTATTGACTATTATCAGATAAAAAATAGAGACGGAAAGGTGATTGGGTACCAATATCTGAATGAAATTGGTGAATTATTGGCAGAGACTGTCAAACGCAGAAAGAAAAGTGAAGTCTTGCTTCAATTGCCAAAACGCATGGATAAGAATCTGTTTGTACCCATGACCGGACAACAACGTGATTTGCATACCGAATTTCAAGAACAAGTAGCCAAATTGGTTTATAAATGGAAAAGATTGGGTTTTTTACCGGAGAAAGACCGACAAAGATTGATGATTAACCTGAACCAAATGCGTATGTCGTGCAACAGCACCTTTCTGTTTGATCAAAAAACACGACACGACACAAAAATTGACGAACTGATGAATATCCTAAAAGAATATTTTGACGGAAATCATGAAAAAGCTGTTATTTTCAGTCAGTGGGAACGCATGACCAGAATTATCGCACAGGAACTCGAAGCAAACGGGATAGCCTATGAATATTTGCATGGCGGTGTTCCGGGAAAAAACCGCAAAGCTTTGTTCGACAATTTCAACAATTCCACTGATTGTAGGGTCTTTTTATCTACTGATGCAGGGAGCACGGGACTAAATCTCCAAGCAGCATCCCTTATCATCAATATGGATATTCCGTGGAATCCGGCTGTTTTAGAACAACGCATTGCCCGCATACACCGCATGGGGCAGAAAAACAATATTGCTGTCATCAACTTTATATCATTAAATACCATCGAACACCGCATGCTTGATGTGCTGAAGTTTAAAACCTCACTCGCAAAAGGAATTTTAGACAACGGAGAAAATGCAATCTTCTTGAGTGACAGCAAATTCAATACTTTCATGAAGGATGTAGAGCAAATGACGGCAGATCAGGCAGGCACTACAAACCAAGTCTTTGTGTCTGACGAAGAAGAAGATATGGAGCAACAAGCGTTGGCACATGTAGAAAAAGACGAGACCGGCAAGACAACTGAAAAAGAGCCTGTTATTTTAGGCGATGACGATTTTAAACCTTTAGACGAGCGTTTACCAAGACAAGCATCTTTATTTGAAGAACAGGAAAAATCGGATGCTTCCCAAGATGTATCTGAGCTTTTCAAACAAGGTTTCTCATTCCTGAGCGGACTGGCACAAACTCTCTCAACCCGGGAAGGTGTGGATCGTTTGACTCATGCTCTGGTCGAAAAAGATGAAAAAACGGGTAAAACTCATCTCAAAATACAGGTCGAAAACGAAGAATCCGTGAGCCATGTATTGAATATGTTAGGCAAATTATTCAAAGGATTGGAAAAATAAAACAGCAAGACTAAGAGCGTCCGGTAGATTTTTCAATGTAATCCTTGCGTTTTCCGGCAAAAATATCGTAGCGGTTATA
>CAZOUH010000139.1:0-3933 GCA_964582935.1 uncultured Paludibacter sp. | reverse complement strand
AAGGGCACAGAAATCATAATCACAAAGGGGTCTTTGAAACTTTCAAACTGGGCAGCAAGGATTAAATAAATCAATACCAACGCTAAAATAAACGCAAACATCAAGCTGGAGGAGCTTTCCCTGAAATCTTTGGAGTCGCCTGCCAAAGCCGTTCTGAACGAATCATCCAAGACCTCTTTAGCAATCACATCCATCTCATCCAAAGCCTTTCCCAAGGTAACGCCGGGTGCCAATCCTGCTGTGATGGTAGCTGCACTAAACCGATTATACCTGTATAATTGCGGTGGTGCCACCGTTTCTTCCAACTCCACCAAATTATCCAATTGAATCATCTCTCCCTGATTATTTTTCAGGTAGATGGTTTTCAAATCTAAAGGTGTATTGCGTTGCTGCCTGTTGATTTCACCTAAAATTTGATATTGCTTGCCATTCATATAGAAATAGCCCATCCGCTGCCCGCTCAGCGCATACTGCAAAGTTTCACCAATATTGCGGGTGCTTACTCCCAATAAAGTAGCTTTATCACGGTCGATATTGATGCGCGTCTCCGGCATGGTAAATTTCAAATTCACATCTGCCATTTGGAAATGTGGGCTTTCATTCACTTTGCTTAAAAACACCGGAATCACTTCTTCCAACTTATCTATGCTGGGTGACTGAAGTACATATTGCACCGGCATACCAGTTCTTCTGCCTCCGAAAGTAGATTGTTGTTGCACGAAAGCCCGTGCTTCAGTTTCTTTTCTTGCTGCCTCAGAAAGGATATCGGCAATTTCCATTTGTGATCTTTCCCGCGTTTGGATATCCGGCAATAACACCCTTACCATCCCAAAATTACTAAATACCATGGTCAGGTTGGATTCTTTTTCCGGTGTCAGTGAATCAGCAATGACAGCAATTTTTTCTGTATAATCCCTTACAAATTCGAAAGTTGAACCCTCAGGAGCAGAAGTCCGGATGGTGATTTGAGAGCGGTCCTCCAAAGGAGCCATTTCATGCGGAATGACCACCCACAGCACGCCAATCAATATGAATGTTACCACAACTCCCACTAAAGCAATCCATTTGCGATTGAGGACGAATACAAGCGAACGTTCGTAGATATTATTGAGTCCGATAAAGAAAGGTTCGGTTTTTCTGTGTAGCCAACCTTGTTGCTCCCTTCGTTTGAGAAGCTTTGACGACATCATAGGGGTAAAGGTTAATGCCACAAAAGCAGAAATGGCAACTGCACCCGATATAACGATGCTAAACTCTCGGAACAACCGGCCTGTCATTCCTTCTAAGAAAACTATGGGTATAAATACCGCCACCAACGTGATGGTTGTGGAGATAATAGCAAAGAAAATCTCTTTGGAACCTTCTATACCGGCTCGTCTTGGCGACATGCCCGCTTCTATTTTCTGGTAGATATTTTCCGTCATCACAATGGCATCATCTACCACTAAACCCACGGATAAAACAATAGCCAACATAGACAACACATTGATGGAGAAGCCCGCCAAATACATGATGAAAAAAGCACCCACCAATGAAACCGGTATAGCGACTATGGGTATCAGTGTTACGCGCCAATCGCGCAGGAATAAGAATATGATGATGATAACCAATATGAAAGCGACGAAGATGGTATCTTGCACTTCGTTGATGGATGCTCGCACAAATTTAGTATTGTCGAACACCGTCTCTACCGTAACATCTTCGGGCAAATCCTTTTTCATTTGCTCCAAGCGCACTTCTACCTCATCAGAAATTTCAATTTGATTGGCGCCGGGTTGCGGAATCACCACCACGCTCACCATAGGAACGCCATTCATCCGCAGGATGTTTTTTCTATTTTCGGCATCTAATTCAGCTACTCCTACATCTCTGAAACGCACCAATCGGAAATTATCTTCTTTGATGATTAAATTATTGAACTCCTCAGGCGTTTCCATCAAGCCCATGGTGCGAATGGTCAGTTCGAGTTTATCGCCCTCTATGCTGCCCGAAGGCAATTCCACATTTTCGCGATCCACAGCAGCTTTCACATCCATAGGCGTTACGTCGTAGGCAGCCATGCGTACAGGGTCGAGCCACAAACGCATGGAATAACGGTTTTCGCCCCAGATAGCAACCGAACTTACATTTTGAATAGTTTGCAGTCTTTCTTTTACGGTCAACTCCGCAATTTCCGTCAGCTCAAGCAGCGAACGTTGTTCACTTTGCACGGTAATCTGCATGATAGGATTTGCATCCGCATCAGCCTTAGAAACAGTTGGCGGGTCGCAATCGCGCGGCAAATAGCGCTGTGCCCTTGAAACCTTGTCGCGCACGTCATTGGCAGCAGTTTCTAAATCCACGCTAAGTTCAAACTCAACGGTGATATTAGACCTACCTTGCGTACTGCGGCTCACCAAAGAACGAATACCCGGAATACCGTTAATTTGTTGCTCCAAGGGTTCCGTAATTTGTTTTTCAATAATTTCTGCATTCGCACCGGGGTATGTAACCGACACATCGATGATGGGATTATCGACATTCGGATATTCGCGCACCCCCATAAAGGTGTAACCGATTAGCCCGAGCAACAAAATCATCAGGATAAAAACGGTTGCGAGCACCGGTCGCTTAATGCTGAGTTCAGATATATTCATCTTGAAATTTCCTTATTAATTTTAATCTTCGGCATTTTCATCGTTGTCAACCATGCGGTTGATGATTACATTCGTGCCGTCGCGTAATTGCATGACGCCGGTTACCAACAGCGTATCACCCACTTGCAGTCCTTCCGTAATCTGCACGGTTGAAGAAGTCCTCATGCCTTTTTTAATCTGCACTTGTTTAGCTTTACCGTTTTTATAGATATAAGCCAAATCCCTTCCCATTTCGGCAATGATGGAGATACCGGGTGCTACAACGGCATTTTCAATTTCACGCAATACAATTTCTATGGATGCTGAACGTCCCGGACGAAGTTTTCCTTGCGGATTATGATACAGAGCGCGGGCTTTCAAAGAGAGCGTTTTTTCATCCAAAGTCGTTTCAATGGCATACACAGAGGCGCGGTAAACAGTTTTGTCGCCTTCTACGGTAAAGCTAATCACCGTGCCCGGATGGATATTGTTGGCATGGCGTTCATTGACAGAAAATTCAATTTTCAAAGGTGAGATTTTGGTCAGTCGTGCCACCACCGTTCCGGTAGAAGCAAAAGCCCCTTCACTCACCCATCGCAAACCGATTACCCCATCAAAAGGCGCTCGCAGCTCAGATTGTTGAATTTTAGCTTTCACCAATTCTATGTCAGCCATCAATTTGTCTAAGTCGGTTGTAACAGCCTGATAGGCTTCCTGACTCACAGCATCCTTATCTAACAAAGTACGCTGACGATTCACCCTTTCCTGAGCCAATGGAATTTGCGCTTCCAATTTTTTAAGTTCAGCTTGCAAGGGCTGGTCATTGACTTTAGCCAATAGAGTACCTTTCTTTACAGAAGTTCCTTCTTTAAAAAGGATATCCGTTATTTTCCCTGAAGTTTCAAAAGATAAATCCACTTCTTCATCGGGCAGCAGTTGACCTTTGGTTCTGAAAACATCCGTAAGTTTTTGTGGAGTCAGGACCATGGCATTCACATGCAAAGCCTGTTGTTTTTCTTGTGGTTGCACCTCAGTTTGCACTTCAAGCTCATCCTCAGTTTTAAACATAGATATCACTTTGGGGTAAAAAATGATACCGAGGATAAGCACTCCGATAATTGAAAACAATATAATTTTAGTCTTTTTATTCATATTAAGCTTAATATTATAGGCATAAAAATCAGCCGTGCTAAATTAGGAAAGATTTCAATGTGAGGCTGTAATTTTTTAATAAGCTTAATTATTTAATCTTTTTTTTTGAACTTTATATAAGGATATTATTCCGATATCATCATGCTTTCACAATCTAATCAACAAA
>CAZOUH010000138.1:0-3939 GCA_964582935.1 uncultured Paludibacter sp. | reverse complement strand
GCCGCCACCACATACCTATATCGGTTCGTATTTGTGGACACAGTATGGCTTCAATGCTGATGTATTGATTCACTTTGGTACGCATGGCAGTCTTGAGTTTACACCCCAAAAGCAAGTTGCACTCAGCAACAACGACTGGGGAGATCGGCTTGTAGGCACCATTCCGCATTTTTATTATTATACCATCGGGAATGTGGGTGAAAGCATGATGGCAAAACGCCGTTCGTACGCCACGACTATTTCTTACCTCACACCGGCTTTTATGGAGAGCAATACCCGCGGACAGTTTAAAGATTTGCAACATGCCATTCGCAGTTATTATTCAAAATTATATGGAATTAGTCCGCAGGATGATGATGTAACAGAGGCTTCAATCTATGTAAAGAAAATTACGGTCAAAATGGGTATTCATCGTGAATTGCGTTTGGATAGCATACTTACAACACCCTATACGGCAGAAGACATTGAACGCATTGATAATTTTGCTGAAGAGATTGCCAATGAGAAGATGAATGGAACCTTGTATATTTCCGGAGAAGCCTACACGCCGGAGAAGATAAGATCTACCGTGTTGGCGATGAGTGCTGATCCGATAGCTTTCAGCTTGTCGTCCTTGGATAAGTTGAAAGGACGGGTTACGGAGCAAGAATTAAAAAGCAAAGCATTTTTCACGCAGCGTTATTTAGACCCAGCGAAGACTTTGGTGCAGCAAGTCCTATCAGGAAAGTCTGTAAATGACGAACTGACAAGCACCTTGGCTGATATAAGCATTGCGGAACTCCATGCAAGCAGAGTTATATTGAATTCTCCCAAAAGAAACGTGGTGAGAGGAGCAATAAATGACACTTCAAAAGCATCGGAATACACCAAAGCACAAATAGAAGAGGCACGTGTGATAGGTGAATTGGAGCGCACCTTGTCTAATATCACACAATACAAAAAAGCATTGGAAGACAGTCCGGAATTAGAGTTTGCAGCTATGCTCAATGCCATGGCAGGTGGTTATATTTCCCCTTCATCAGGCGGAGATGCTGTAGCAAATCCGAATGCCGTGCCGACCGGACACAATCTCTATGCAGTCAATGCTGAGTCAACACCTTCAGAAGCTGCTTGGGAAAGGGGGGTAGCATTGGTGCATACGACCTTGGAGCAATATAAAAAACAGCATGAGACCTATCCGCGCAAGGTGAGTTACACATTTTGGAGCAGCGAATTTGTAGAAAGTGAAGGGACCACCATTGCACAAGTCCTTTATATGTTGGGTGTGGAGCCTGTTCGTGATACTTTTGGACGGGTTGCCGAACTGCGGCTTATCCCTTCGGAAGTGTTGGGTCGCCCACGCATTGATGTGGTGGTGCAGACTTCGGGACAATTTCGTGATTTGGCTGCTTCGCGCTTGCTTTTGATTTCTAAAGCCGTTGAGATGGCTGCTGCTGCAAAAGATGAGCAGCATGAAAATTTGGTTTCTCAAAGCACGGTTGATATTGAACGACAATTGGTTGAACAAGGCATTTCGCCCAAAGATGCACGTGAGCTGTCCACCCGTCGCATATTCGGTGGCATCAACGGCATGTACGGAACCGGCATTCAAGAAATGATAACGAGTAGCGATACATGGGAAACAGAGGAGGAAATTGCCGATACCTACATGCACAATATGGGTGCAGTTTACGGGAGCGATAAAAGTTGGGGAGAATTTCAAGCCGGTTTCCTGCGTACTGTTTTGAATCATACAGATGTGATTGTGCAGCCGCGACAAAACAACACTTGGGGTGCGCTCAGTCTCGATCATGTGTATGAGTTTATGGGCGGTATGAATCTCGCCATTCGCCATGTAACCGGTAAAGATCCTGAAGCCTATTTTGCCGATTACCGCAATCGCAATCATGCTAAAATGCAAGAATTGAAAGAAGCGATTGGGGTTGAGTCTCGTTCTACCGTGTTGAATCCTGCATATATCAAGGAAGTGATGAAGGGAGGAGCCGGTAGTGCTGCGCAAATCACAGAAGTAGTTACCAATACTTTTGGGTGGAATGTGGCTAAGCCTGATGTTATCGATAATGAACTGTGGGATGATCTTTACGATGTATATGTACAAGACAAATTCGATTTAGGCACCGAAGCATTTTTCAGGGCAACCAATCCGGCTGCCTTGCAGGAAGTCACCGCTATCATGATGGAGAGTGCGCGCAAAGGTATGTGGCAAGCGTCCGACTTGCAGCTTGCTGAACTTGCTAAGTTGCATATCGATTTAGTTAAAGAATTTGGTTCAACGGGAAGTGGATTTGCCGGAGGCAATATCAAATTGCAAGATTTTGTAGCACAAAACATCAATCCTGCTGATGCACAAATGTATAAAAAGCAATTGCAATCGATGAAGGCAACAGCTATTGATACTCATACAGACCCATCCGGCATGGTGCTCAAAAAAGAGCAGATAGGTGAAATCCTGCAGGGCGAAAAAAACGTACTCAATGGCGTACTTGTCGCAGCTGTAGTGTTGGGAGCATTTGTGATCATGCTATTTATATTAAGAAAGAAAAGAAAAAAAACGCACTGATTTTCAAATAAAATGGTCAAGAATCTCGTACCGGAAAATATGAAAGTTTAAATAATTTGCATGGAAATAATCATTCAAATATTGATACTGTTTATTGTTGTCAACAACATCCTGAAACTAAGTTTTTGGAAATGGTGGCAAGCAGCAATACTTGGTTTAATGGCAGCGATATTTATAATAGGCATGCAACAGTATGCTATTACTCAATCCAAAACACAACTGCATGATTATCTTGCCAATCGCCGGATATTACAGGATGTGGCAGTATTCATCACCGTCGAAGCAGCCATTTATTTTGCCTTTTGCTTTGCAGCCATGAAAAACCTGTTTGGAAAGAAAAAGAAACGTTGGATGCTGCGACCTTTGTATTGGTATCCGGGACTGCTTTTGTTCCCGGCACTTTTTTATATCCTGACACAAAGCATATTCAGTTTTCCGGGTGTAGATTTCAAAAGAATAACTTACAGCCTCGCGATAAGCGTATTTTTATTGCTCCCGGCAGCTGCTTACGGTATCAAAAGATTATTTCCTGAAAAAGAATTCAGATTGGAAGTACATTTCTTAGTCAGTATTTTTGTGGCAATACTCGGTTTGCTAACTACAGTCAACGGAGAGGTAACTTATGCTGCTGTCCAAGAACCTTTCAATCTCAAAGCCTTGGGATTATCCTTGGCAATATTTATATTCACTTTTGTTGCAGGTTATGCGGGTAGCAAAATTCACTGGATCATCCGGCACAAAAAAGGGAAACGCACCCATGTAACCAAAGGGGAAGTTTAAAAAGAAAATGGATACTTATTAAAGAAACAATATTAGCATACAATCATTCATTCAATTAAATTAACGCTCAAAAAGTCTTTTTTTGCGGATTTGGGAAGCTTTAAGAGTTTATACATCATTATGGAAATTATTTCAAAAGCACTTTTTTGGGTTGCAAACAGTTTGCTTATACCCGACATCATCCTCTTATTGGTATTGTTTGGCAGGGGATTATTACTGATAGGAAGTTTTTACAACCAATATATGACCAAGCGCAAAAATGACAAGACGCTCAACGATCAGATCAAAGCGTTTAGCATGGAGTCTTTGGAATCACTGAAATCTGCTTTGCCGGAAAAAGACGATTCACTGTTTATCAAGTATCTGCGCGACTTGATCAGTCATTCTCCTACAGAAGCCTATTCCGATTTTCTGATTTCAAATTTCGAGAATGAGGCAGATAAAGACCTTTCGCTATCGAAGCTGCTTGCTAAAATGGGTCCCATCCTTGGTTTGATGGGAACACTGATCGCCATGAGTCCGGCTTTGGTTGGACTTTCCTCCGGTGATATTACAGGGATGGCGTATAACATGCAGGTGGTTTTTGCTACCACGGTAGT
>CAZOUH010000137.1:0-3958 GCA_964582935.1 uncultured Paludibacter sp. | reverse complement strand
TTCAATTATGGTGTCACTTTAGGTTTTAATATTTTCGATGGGTTTAATCGTTCACGCAAACAAAAAAACGCGCAAATCGGCATTCAAAATCAAGCATTGATGCATGAAGAATTGCAGTTGTCTCTCAAAAGCGATTTCTCCAACCTGTGGATGGCATACATCAACAATATGAAATTGTTTGATTTGGAAAGGGAGAACGTTTCTCATGCCCACGAAAATTACGAGATAGCCATTGAGCGATATAAATTGGGCGATTTATCGGGCATTGAGTTGCGTGAAGCCCAGAATAGTTTGTTGGAAGCGGAAGAAAGATTGGTGCAAGCCCAGTATCTCACCAAGTTGTGCGAAATCTCCTTATTGGAAATCAGCGGTGAGATCATGGAAAAATATTTATAGATCCCGCATAAATATATCCATCCTCCTCTTGCAATTCTCAACAATTGCACTTAGTTTTGTACTCCATTCAAAATTACAAATCCTATGAGGCAGGATCCACATATCAAAAGGATGTTATTCCCTGAAGAAGCACTTTTGCGGGAGATCGTCCGACAGCCACGTCTTTCGATCGGGTTAGCGTGTGAGAATTCCAAGATTGAAACCAGGTTGGCGTTGACGCCGGAAGGCGTTTCCATCGTTGTTGAAGAGGGACATACGGTATTGGTGCAGCGCGGAGCCGGATTGCCGATGTCGTACACAGATTTACAATACAGCGAAGCCGGTGCGGTTATCGTTGACAGTAAAGCAGAAGTTTTCGGTGCCGACATCGTACTGAAAATCACACCTCCCACCTTAGAGGAACTTGCAATGATGAAAAACGGAAAAACCGTTTTTTCCATGCTGCAACTTTCTTATCTTTCGGCAGAAAGCATCCAATTGATGATGTCGAAGAAATTAAATGCGGTTGCCTATGAACTGATAAAGGATGACCAAAAGGCTTTTCCGGTAGTGAATACGATCGCAGAAATTGAAGGAAGCACCGCTATTGCCGTCGCCTCAGAACTGATGAGCAACTCTTCAGGAGGAAAAGGAATTTTGCTGGGCGGCATAGCCGGAATATCGCCTACCGAAATTTTGATTCTTGGTGCCGGTTTAGCCGGTTCCGTGGCGGCACGCAATGCGTTGGCATTGGGCGCACAAGTCAAAATATTCGACCATGATGTCAATAAGTTAAGGAAAATACAGCATTACCTCGGACAACAAGTCTTTACGTCTGTCATCCATCCTTCGGTATTATTCAAAGCCTTGACTACCGCAGATGCTGTTATCGGTAACTTGAGGTATATCAGCGATTCTGAGCCGTTTATGGTAGCTGAGGAATTGGTTAAAACCATGAAGCCCGGCGCCATCATCATCGATTTAAGCGTCGATCAAGGCGGATGCTTTGAAACATCAACTTGTCGGACCATCGACAATCCGACCTTCGAAAAATATGGAGTCATACACTATTGCGTACCTAATATCTCCGCCAGGGTAGCCCGCACCAGTTCCATGGCATTGAGCAATATCTTTGCGCCCATGTTAGTGAAAATCGGAAACTCAGGCACCGTAAAACAAGCCATCCTCGAAAGTTCCGGATTCAGAAATGGGGTGTATGTGTATGGTGGCATTTTAGTCAATCGCTTGATAGCATCCTTTTTCGGTTTGAAAGCTGATGATATCGGGCTGTTTCTAACGGGCTATTAAATTTTATCTGTTGATGTTCTATGTCCTCACAAACTGTCAAGCATAATATTAAGCAAGAAGAAGAAATGGTTCAACAAGAGTTCAATGCCTTGTTGAATGATTACCTCAATTCCTCGCATCGTAAAAAAGTTGAAATCATTACGAAGGCATTCAACTTTGCCAAAAATGCACATAAAGGCATTCGCCGTCGTTCGGGCGAACCTTACATCATGCATCCTTTGGCAGTAGCCCGTATTGTCTCAAGTGAGATAGGTATGGGATCGACCTCTATCTGTGCTGCTCTTTTGCATGATGTGGTGGAGGATACGGATTATACGGTAGAGGATATTGAGAATCTCTTTGGACCCAAGATAGCACTGATTGTTGAGGGCTTGACCAAAATATCGGGTGGTGTGTTCGCCGAACAAGTATCTGCACAGGCAGAAAATTTCAGAAAATTGGTGCTGACCATGTCGGAGGACATTCGCGTGATTCTTATCAAAATAGCCGATCGGCTGCACAATATGCGGACTTTAGGTTCTATGCCTCCGGCGAAGCAATATCAGATTGCCGGAGAAACACAGTATATTTATGCGCCGCTTGCCCATCGATTGGGATTGTTTCGAATTAAAAATGAGCTTGAGAATCTGAGTTTTAAACATGACCATCCAGAGGTTTATGCCCAAATTGAAAAGAAATTAGCAGAAGATGAAGTTGCCCGCAATCAATTTTATGTAGAGTTTACGGCGCCCATCAGCAACAAGCTTGAGAAGCAGGGGTGGAATTTTCGCTATAAAGCCAGGATAAAAACTGTCTATTCCATCTGGAAAAAAATGAATGCCCATAATATTTCTTTTGAGGATGTGTATGATATCATGGCATTGAGAATCGTGTTTACTCCCAAAGAAGGCTTGACCGAAAAAGATCAATGCTGGATGATGTACTCTGCCATTACAGAAATCTACAAGCCTCATCCGCAGCGTATTCGCGACTGGGTGAGTAATCCAAAAGCCAATGGATATGAAGCATTACACCTCACGGTGATGGCGCCGGGCGGCAGGTGGGTAGAAATCCAAATCAGAAGTGAAAGAATGAACGATATCGCTGAAAAGGGATTGGCGGCACATTGGAAATACAAAACCGGCGATAACGACGAGTCGGAGTTGGATAAATGGATGAAAACCATCAAGGAGCTGTTGGAAAATCCGGAGCCTGATGCCATCGACTTTATCGATACCTTTAAGTTGAACCTGTTCGCTTCGGAAATCTTTGTCTTTACCCCCAAGGGGGATATCAAGACCATTCCGCAAGGTTCTACTGCCCTTGATTTTGCTTTTGCCATCCACTCTGATATTGGCGAACATTGTATCGGAGCCAAGGTAAACCATAAATTAGTTCCACTGAGTCATACCCTGCAAAGCGGTGATCAGGTTGAAATCATTACCTCGAAAAAGCAAATACCACAACCCGAATGGATTGATTATGTAACGACTGCCCGCGCCAAAGCTAAATTAAGGGCAATCTTCAGGCGCGACGAAAAGGCTGAAATTGCTGCCGGACAGAAAAAGATTGAAACGGCATTAGCAGCTATCAACCTGCCCTCCGAAAACTCCAATTATGTCAAAATCCTGAATCATTACAAAATCAGCACGCGCAATGCCTTATTCCAACAGGCAGCCAAGGGAAATATCAACTTGGAAGATATCTCTAAAGTGATATTTAAACCCAAATCACAAAACGTATTTTCAAAATTCATCAAAATCCCTTTTACCGGCGAAAAGCAAAAAGAGGAACCCATTGAATTAGTCCCCGCCACGCGCATCAACAGAAAAAAAACCTTCAAACTTTCAGAAGAGAATGTGGGTAAAACTTATAAATTCGCTGAATGCTGTAACCCTATCCCCGGGGATGATGTGTTGGGTTATGTGGATGAGAATGAAATCGTTATTGTGCACAAACGCCAATGTCCCGTAGCAGCTAAATTAAAGTCTAATTTCGGTCAAAACATTATTTCGGTCAAATGGACTTTCCACAAGGGTTTGAATTTCAAGGAAGTGTTGGAAATCAGAGGTATTGATAAGAAAGGCGTTCTGATGGAGATTTTAAGAATTATTTCTGAACAGTACGGAGTCAATATCAGTAAAATTGATATTGAAACAAAAGCAGGGATTTTCGTAGGGCTGTTTTATATCAGTGTTCACGACAAACAAGAAATTGAAAGTCTGCGTAAAAACATCCACAAAATCAAAGAAGTCAATTCAGTACAAAGGATTCAGGGGTGATGATGTAGGTTGTT
>CAZOUH010000136.1:2899-3999 GCA_964582935.1 uncultured Paludibacter sp. | reverse complement strand
GCTATCAATCGTGATTTTGGGGATTTCGAAAACTTCAAAAAAGAATTTAAGGCAGCTGCTGTCTCTTTGTTCGGATCGGGCTGGGCTTGGTTAGCAAAGGATGCAAATGGTAAACTATCCATTGAGAAAGAACCAAATGGAGGCAATCCGGTGACTAAAAATTTAGTTCCCTTGCTTGGCTTTGATGTATGGGAACATGCTTATTATTTGGATTATCAGAATCGCAGACCCGATCACGTGGATGCTTTATGGAATATTATCGACTGGAAAGCTGTAGAAGCTCGTTATTAGATTTGAGCATATAAATTGATTGGTTTAGTTAACATGAGGTACGATCTCCGGATCGTACCTTTTTTGTGCAAAAGGTAAAATTTCTCTTCAAACATACAATTTTTTTTTGATTGATGCGTTTATGAATCAGAAACTAAATTTGAAATTAAACTGCCTATGCAAAAAACCATTACTCCTTCAAACAAAACTGATTTAAAAACCTCTTTTTCAAAACCTAACAAAAGTCAAGACAACATGCAACCCTCCCCGCAAACCATCCGAAACATCATGCAGTTTGCCGGAAATTACAGGGTGCAAAAGGTAAATAATCAGTATATTGAAATGTACTTAAGCTAAAAAGAAAGGGCTTCCAAATAAACGGAAGCCTTTTTTTGTTACTTTTGTAGCATAAAACCTAAGATTATGATGCAACGAATCATTTCTCCTTCTATTTTAGCTGCTGACTTTAGTAATTTACAAGCAGCTTGTGAGATGGTCAATCGCAGCAAAGCCGATTGGATACATATTGACGTGATGGATGGCGTGTTTGTCCCTAATATCTCTTTCGGTTTTCCGGTATTGGAAGCTGTTAAAAAACATTGCACCAAGCTCATTGATGTGCACATCATGATTGTGCACCCCGAAAAATACGTACAACGCTTTGCTGAGGCAGGTGCTGAAATGCTTACTTTCCATTATGAAGCTGCGGAAAATCCGGAGGAAGTGATTGAACTGATACGCCGACAAGGTATCAAAGTGGGTATCACCATCAACCCCGATGTGCCGGTTGCTGCTTTAAAACCCTTGATAGCAAAAGTTGATATGGTCTT
>CAZOUH010000136.1:0-2799 GCA_964582935.1 uncultured Paludibacter sp. | reverse complement strand
ATTAACAATTAACCTCCCGTTTGTTTACAAATGAATTTCTTACAAAGGACACCTTTTGTGCGTTTATTATTGGCATTGGTATCCGGCATTGTTACTTTTCAATACTTGGATATTTTCAATATTACACGATTAGTTTGGCTGTTTATCGCCTTAATCCTAATTGTTTGTTCCTTTTGGATTCAGAAATCTCGTCAAACTTATCGCTTGCGATGGTTGTTTGGAACAGGCATCTTTATAATGCTATTTTTATGGGGTTTTCAACTTGCTGATTCAGCACATCAAAAAAGCATCTTTCCTTATTTAAACACCGAAGCGGTATTTGTCGCAACTTTATCTGAAACACCGGTGGAAAAGCCCAATTCCTTTTCATGCAAATTGCAGCTTACGGGCAAGTATGACAGTTCTGATTTTATCAAAACAGATGCATCGGCTATCTTATATATAGAAAAGGACAATCGGTCAAAATCCCTGAAAAAAGGAGATAAGCTGTTGCTTCGTACAACTTTTCAACAACCACCTCGTCCTTTAAATCCTAAAGGTTTTGATTATGCGACTTTCCTGCAACGAAAAGGTATTGGTGCGACAGCCTATGTTTTAGCTCAGGAGTGGTTGCTGACTGGACATCTTCAAAGATTCTCTCTGATGTCATTTGCAGAAAAAAGTCGAAATCACCTGCTACAATTATATAGAAAAATTGGGCTGTCAAAAGATGAATTGGCTGTGTTGTCGGCATTGACTTTAGGTTATAAAGATGAATTAGATCCGGAACTACGAGAGGATTTTTCTTACGCGGGCGTCATGCATATTTTGGCTGTAAGCGGACTACATGTCGGGGTGATTTACATGATCTTGCAGTTAATCTTTTCAATGGCATTTAAGAGAGCAAAAGGTAAAATATTAAGCACAGTTTTTACGATTTGCACCCTTTGGCTGTATGCTTTTATGACAGGATTACCTCCCTCCGTAATTAGAGCGACAAGTATGTTTTCTTTGGTTGCCATAGGTACGGCGCTGAATCGCAAATCACAGATATACAACACCATCTCAGTTTCTGCTTTCATTATCTTGCTAAGCAATCCTAATCTACTGTTTGATGTAGGATTCCAATTGAGCTACGCGGCAGTAATCAGCATTGTTTACTTTCAACCTAAAATCAGTGCTTTATTCGGTTTAAAACATCAAAAACTGAAATGGCTGACAGATTTAATGGTTGTTTCTGTTGCAGCACAAATCGGCACACTGCCCCTGTCTCTCTATTATTTTCATCAATTTCCCAATTATTTTTTGGTTGCTAACATCCTTGTAATCCCATTAGCAAGCTGGATTATCTATTTAGCCATTGGTTTTCTGATTTTATCACCCTTGCCGTTTTTAGCAACTGTTCCTGCTTTTATTTTGAGAAAATTTTTATTTATATTGAATACAGCAGTAGGATTCATTCATGATTTACCCCATGCAATATCCATCTATTACATGAACTTTCCTCAATTGATACTCTGCATATCAGGTCTTGTTTTCTTTTGTTTTTACATAGAATATAAAAAGTTTGAAGCTTTACTCATAAGCCTCTGCCTGATATTGGCGTTTACAATCAGTCATGTCTTAGTTTCTTACAACACTTTTCGCACCCAAGAATTGGTGGTCTATGCCGATTCAAAAAACACCCATATCGACTTAATTAAAGGATTCAATCATCAAGTACATACAACTGACTCAGCATCGGCTATTCGTAATGCGTCCAATTTTTGGAAAAGTAAAAAACTCCATGAACCGGTATTTGTTTCACAAACAAGCAGTAAGTTAATTACTTATAATCACCGAAAAATATTGATTTTGACTGATAGTTTATTGCATCGCCAATCTACTACCCTACCTTTAGAAATTGATATACTGATTATTGGGAACAGACAAAAATTCAAGACTTCAGCAATTTCAAACTGCATTCGTCCCAAAATTTGTATCGTCGATCAAACCATTTCGCCATGGTATGCTCAAGAATTACGAGATTTTTGTCTCACAAATAAAATTACATATTATGATGTAAGAAAAAGCGGTGCTGTACAAATCCCTTTTAATTCACGTGATTCTAACTAAAAGACTATGCATCATTTACATCTTGAAAAAAAAGCACTCAAATAATTTGGCATGTAGCCGTGCAAACAAAGTATATCTATTAATGTTGATATTAACCCCATCAACATAGAGTTTTGAATTATTTGAATAACTTTGCACACACTATTGCATCATCAACACATCCTATTTCAGCCCAATCATCATTGAATTATTTAGCACACATATATCTTTCAGGAAACGACCGCAAATTGCAAGTTGGTAACTTTATTGGAGATTTCGTAAAAGGTCGTCAACATGAGGATTATCCATCTCGCATCCAAGACGGTATCCTGTTGCACAGAAAAATAGACAGCTTTACCGATACCCATCCTGTGTTTCTCGAAATGGTTCATTTCCTGCGACCCACATTCGGCAGGTATGCCGGGATTATAGCTGATATGTACTATGATTATTTGTTAGCCTCGGATTTCAAGAGATATAGTCCGAAGAGAAGTTTAGACTGCTTTGCAAAGAATTTTTATCTTTCGGCATTGTGGAACTATCGTTGGCTGCCGGAGCGTGTCAAAGGATTTATCTTTCATTTTATAAGCACCAACCGTTTGAAAAAATATGCTGATTATGAGGGACTGCACACTGCCCTCAGCATCATGCATATATATAAAACAGAAGCTATCAATCCCGAGCTGAGTATTTCGTTTCTGCAAGAGCATGAGAAGTATTTACGAG
>CAZOUH010000135.1:0-4032 GCA_964582935.1 uncultured Paludibacter sp. | reverse complement strand
CAAATAAAATATCCGTTGAGTGTGAAGGTAGTGAATTAAATATGCTTATATTTGTGTGATATTTCATTCACTACACATATAAACGAACTATTATGAGTGACATTTCATACAAAAACTGGACAGCTATGAGCGATGATTATATTGCCCGACAAGTTGGGGAATTTGTCAAGAGCCATCGCATGGAACAGCATAAAACGCAAGACACGCTTGCAAAAGAGGCCGGCATAAGCCGCTCCACACTTAGTCTTCTCGAAAGAGGCAGTGTGGTAACGGTTGCAACATTGATTCAGGTATTACGGGTGCTTGATCAATTACAAGTTTTTGATGTATTCACAATAATCCGGCAACCAAGTCCGTTGATGCTCGCCAAAATCGAAAAGAACAAAAAACAGCGGATTACTGCTCCAAGGAAAAAAGAAACGGATCATAACCAAAATGTTGATTGGTAAATGTGAATACAGCGATTGTAAATATTTGGGGTAAATTAGCAGGTGCTGTTGCTTGGGATGAAAGGACAGGAACAGCTTCTTTTGAATACGATCCTGATTTCAAAAAATTGGAATGGGAACTCTCACCCTTGAAAATGCCATTGACTCGGGAGCAGAAGATTTTTTCCTTTCCCGAACTACAAAGAGTCAGGAATTCGATGTACGATACATTTAAAGGATTACCGGGTTTGCTTGCGGATATGCTTCCCGACCGCTATGGAAATGAATTAATAAACTTATGGCTTGCCCACCAAGGTCGTCCGGAAAATAGTATGAATCCCGTAGAGATGTTGTGCTTTATCGGCAAAAGAGGAATGGGAGCGTTAGAATTTGAACCTACCATTTTGAAACAGAATATCAATACTTTTTCCATCGAAGTCGATAGTTTGGTGGAAATTGCCGGAAAAATGCTTGCTGAAAAAGAAGATTTTGTAACCAATTTAAAATCGGACGAAGAAAAAGCTGTTCGGGACATTCTTAAAATCGGAACGTCAGCCGGAGGAGCGCGCCCGAAAGCAGTAATAGCATATAATAACAAAACAGGAGAAATCCGTTCAGGACAAACACGTGTTCCCGAAGGTTTTGAGCATTGGTTGATAAAACTTGACGGGGTTTCTGAGATACAATTAGGAGACACACACGGCTATGGACGCATAGAATATGCCTACTACCTGATGGCTGTGGATTGCGAAATAGAAATGATGCCTTGCCATTTATTAGAGGAGAACGGTCGAGCACATTTCATGACCAAACGCTTTGACAGAGCAGGTAGTTATACAAAGCATCACACGCAGACTTTTTGTGCAATTAAACATTTCGACTACAATCAAATAACAAGCTACAGCTACGAACAGTTGTTTCAAACCATGCGGGAATTAAAACTAACCTATGCTGAGGCAGAACAAATGTATCGGCGATTGGTGTTCAATGTAATCGCCCGCAATTGCGACGACCACACCAAGAATTTTTCCTTTATTCTCAAACAAGGAGATCGTTGGAAGTTAGCGCCGGCATACGACGTTTGTCATGCCTATCGTCCCGGAAGCAACTGGGTCAGCCGACATGCGCTAAGTGTCAATGGAAAAAGAGAAAACATACTTCGAGAAGACCTGATTCGTATCGGGCAGTCCATCCGATGCAAAACGACAAAAGAGATAATTGATGAAATTAATGATAAAGTTCACAATTGGAATTACTACGCATCGGAAGCAGGAGTAGATAAAGAGAAAAAGAGAGCAATCGGCAGCACACTTATTCCCATTTAAAAAACTTTCAAAGAACTCAGGGGACTATCTTGAAGTATGTCTTGTAGTTTTTTCAAAATTCTATTCTTTCTTTTTTATAGATTTTCCTCTTCTTCCTCAACTGCTTCTAACTCTATCATCAACATATCTTTAGGAATTCTGTCTCCAACTTTTACATTGATTTTTTTGATTTTGGCTGTAAACGGCATTTGAATGCGGTTCCTCATCTTCATCGCTTCTAAAATAAGCAGGGGATCACCCTCCTGCACCACGTCTTCTTCTTGTACAGAAATCTCGATGATAGTCCCGGGAATAAAAGATTGAATCTCATAGGGATTGGGATCAATCCAAGCCTTTCGTTGTTTATATTTGGTGGTCAGCTGCGTTTGATACTTTCTTGCCGTCACAGCAAAATCCACCAACTCTTTATTTTTTTTTGCCATAATAATCTATTTTGATTTTAATTTTCTTTTTAAGAGCGTTCCTTTTTAAAGACTGGCGTCCGGAACGCTCAAACAATCATTCATTTGAATCTTCCAAATAAATTAAAATGGAGGAATACCATGTTTTTTCTGTGGACGATAATCATCCTTATCTTGGGAAACTTCCAACGCATGCAGCACCAAATCGCGAGTTTCTGATGGTTCAATCACCGCATCGATATAGCCTTTAGCAGCGGCTACAAAGGGATTGGCAAATTTCTCGATGTATTCATCTACCTTTTGTTGACGCATGGCATCCTGATCTTCAGCTTCCATAATTTCCTTGCGGAAAATAATATTAGCAGCTCCTTCCGGACCCATTACTGCAATTTCGGCACTGGGCCAAGCAAACATAAAGTCAGCGCCCAAGTGACGGGAATTCATGGCTATATAACCACCTCCATAAGCTTTGCGAAGAATCACCGTGATTTTTGGAACGGTAGCCTCAGAATAAGCATACAACATTTTGGCACCGTGACGAATCACGCCGGCATGTTCCTGATCTACTCCCGGCAGATAACCCGGCATATCTTCCAAAGTTACAATAGGAATATTGAATGCATCGCAAAAACGAATGAAACGAGCGGCTTTATCGGATGCATCACAATCGAGCACACCGGCTAAATACATGGGCTGATTGGCAACAAATCCAATGGTTTCACCCTGCATGCGTCCGAAACCAATCACGATATTAGGTGCCCAAAGTTCTTGTACTTCGATGAATTTTGACTCATCCGTCAGCGCATAAATCACATCCCGCACATCATAGGGTTGTTTGGGATCAGAAGGAATGATATTTTCGAGATTTTTATTGAAAGTGGGTTTTTTAGGTGCTATCTTTTCAGCTTTTTTCTGATTGCTGTGTGGAATCATACCAATCAATTCCTTAATCTGATTAAGAGATTGAATTTCAGTCTGAGCAAAGAAATGCGCATTCCCTGTAATTTCAGCATGTACACGTGCACCTCCCAGATCTTCTTGAGAAATTTTTTCACCCAATACGGTTTCAATCACATTCGGTCCTGTAATAAACATCTTAGAGATGTTCTCCACCACAAACACAAAGTCTGTAAGAGCAGGAGAATAAACAGCTCCACCGGCACAAGGACCTAAGATGACGGAGATCTGTGGAATAACTCCTGATGCCAAGGTATTGCGATAGAAAATCTCTCCATAACCCGCCAAAGCTCCGATACCTTCCTGAATACGAGCACCTCCCGAGTCATTGATGCCAATGATGGGCACTTTCATTTTCAAGGCATGATCCATAATTTTGGTGATTTTACGGGCATGTTTCAAACCTAAGGAACCACCCATCACAGTAAAGTCCTGCGCATACACACAAACCGGTGCACCGTTGATAGTGCCCGTTCCGGTGATGACACCATCTCCGGCTAACTCTTTCATGTCCATCCCAAAATTGCGCTCCTCATGCTCCACAAACATATCATATTCATGAAATGAATTCACGTCCAACAAGTACAATAGACGCGCACGAGCAGTCATTTTTCCCATCGCAGCCTGCTTTTCAATGGCTTTCTTTCCACCACCCATTTGTACTTGGGCTTTCTTCTGTCGCAATGCGATGATGTTTTTCTTTAATGTCATAAAAACACTGAATTAATTAAACATAAATTTTAAAGACTATTATCTTACAAAATAATTATATCAGAACCACAAAAGTAATGATTATTTACCATTTACTGACTTTCCAGCCGCTAAAGACTAACACATTCTGCCAATGATGAAGTTTTGCACGCTCTAAAGTCCCCTTCAGGGGATTTAGGGGTAAAATTCAAAATATTCATCCCCTTCATT
>CAZOUH010000134.1:0-4090 GCA_964582935.1 uncultured Paludibacter sp. | reverse complement strand
ATTAGCATTGGCTTTCAAGGCATAATGCACTTGAAAAGGATGATTTTC
Source organism: uncultured Paludibacter sp. (assembly GCA_964582935.1). Lineage (GTDB taxonomy): Bacteria > Bacteroidota > Bacteroidia > Bacteroidales > Paludibacteraceae > Paludibacter. Next base: position 4,042 of record CAZOUH010000134.1, on the reverse strand, counting down.
AGTCTCTTGTTTGATGACAGCAATGGTGGCACGCAACAACTCCATATCATAATAATAGAAAGGAGTTGTTAGGTTCTTAAATTGTTCAACAGGAAAACTAACATCAAGCATGTAATAATATAATTTGAGGATTTGGGGGATAAGTCGAAACAATTAATCCTTAAACAGTGCATCGCTTAAAGCTTGTAGTGCCGGTTTTTTATCTTCTGCATTGATAAGAAATGAGACATTGTAGTTGCTACCGCCATATGAAATCATGCGCACGGGGATACCTTGTAAAGCAGTGACTGCCTTGGCTTGCAAGCCGTTGTTGTTGGGTCTCAAATCACCTACCACGCAGACAATCACCATATTTTCATCAACAGTTACCGAACCTAATTTTTTCAAATTATCCACAATTTCACTCAGATTTTTCGTCTTATCGATGGTGACAGAAACACCTACTTCTGATGTCGTAATCATATCAATTGGCGTTTGATAAGACTCAAAAACTTCAAATACCTTCCTCAAGAAACCGTAAGCCAACAGCATTCTGCCGGATTTGATTTTGATGGCGGTAATATTGTCTTTTGCGGCAACGGCTTGGATGGCAGACTTTTTACTCTTAGAGGAAATCAACGTACCGGGCAATTGAGGTTCTAATACATCCAACAGTCTAACAGGGATATTATTTAATTTCGCCGGTAAGATACAAGTAGGGTGTAATATTTTCGCCCCAAAATATGCAAGCTCAGCTGCTTCATCAAAATTCAGAAAACGCACCGGCTTAGTACCTTCTACATAGCGCGGGTCATTATTATGCAAACCATCGATATCCGTCCAAATCTGAATTTCTTCTGCCTTGATGGCTGCTCCAATCAATGAGGCGGTATAATCACTGCCTCCACGTTGCAGATTATCAATTTCTCCATAAAAATTCCTACAGATATAGCCTTGCGTGATATAATACAGTTTACCGGGATTTTCTGCCAATACCTGATTTAGATTTTCAGTGATGAAAGCCATATCAGGTTCTGCGTTTTTGTCGATCTTCATAAAATCCAAAGCAGGTAGTAAAACAGAGCTTTCACCCATTTCTTCTAAATACAATTGAAACATAGCTGTAGAGAGCAACTCTCCCTGAGCCAAAATGACTTTCTCCTCAAAAATAGTAAATACAGCTTGAGAAAAAGTACGCAAATAGTCAAAATGCTTAGCAATCAACTCTTTGGCTTTATCCTTAAAGCTTTCATTTGCGTATAAGCCATCTATATCTATCTCGTATTTTTGTTCCAAAAGATTGATGCGCTCGATGGCTCCCGCGGGATTATTCTTATAGAAATAATCAGCTATTTCGACCAAACTGTTCGTTGTACCCGACATAGCCGACAAAACCACTATCTTTTGTTGACCATCACAAATCAATTTTGCGACCTCTTTAATCCTTTGCGCCGAGCCAACGGAAGTTCCGCCGAATTTTAATACTTTCATGTTGAATTAATTTGCCTATTATTAAAAGTACCACATTTATACCAATGGAATCTATACCTTGGAGTGTTTACTGACTGCAAAAGTAATATTTTTTTTGAAATTTTCGGGTATTTGTTTTACGAGCAGAATTTATATAAATTTGTCAACATTTTCATTTGTTTTATGATCAGAAAATATGTCAACATTATCATTGCTGTTATTCTGTTTTCTTTTCAGGTCATCGGTGCAGGAACAAGAATCAGGGTCAACCAGTTAGGATATCTTCCCAAAGCAGCTAAACAAGCGGTTTTAATCAGTGAATCTGATATCAAAGTCAAAGACTTCACCATACACGATGCACTCACAGATGAAGTGTGCGGACAATTCAACACGGTAAGTTTTTGGGGTAGATTTGACAAATTCAACAGCAACTACACCTTGGATTTTAGTGAGTTTGAACAAACCGGTGCTTTTTACATCAAGACCGGCGATACGTATTCTCCTACATTTTTCATCAACAAACATCATTTTGTCCATACTACCGATCAACTGCTTGCCTATTTACGGTCGCAGCGCATTGGAAACAAAGTCTCCGGTGCCTGGTGGTATGATGCATCGAACAAAAACAGAAATGCCTCTGTCAATGCGAGCGTCACTTACCAATTGTTATTTGCCTACAGCAATTATCCGGACGTTTTTATGGATATGTATAATCAGCAGGGAGAAAAGGAACCCAATGGCATTCCTGATATTTTGGATGAAGCCAAATGGGGATTGGATTGGCTGTCCAACATACAATATACAAGTATGTCTGACGGGACAAACGGCAAATTAGTGGCAGCACTTGCTTTGGCGGCACAGGTTTATAAAAACCTTGATGTGGCATTCGCTGATCAGTTGGCTAACAAAGCCACTCAGATATATCAATATGCACAAAGTGAGGAAGTCACAGAAAAGAATCATGAGCCTACTGAGGATTTTCAAGAAGAAAACCGGAAAGATGATATGCAATCAGCAGCAACGCAACTATACCTTCTGACTTACAACAAGTTTTACCTGCGGGATGCTGTAGCTTTCGGGGCATCGGAACCTGTCCCTGCATGGTTGTTTACAAGCTGTGATCCGGCATTGCGTTTTTATCCTTATGTCAATTGGAGTCCGTACTTGCTGTTACAAATCGAAAATCCCCAAATAAAAAGAGATTATCTGCATAATATCATGGTAAGCTTGCAACGTGCCCGCCTTACTGCACAAGGTAATCCATTTAATATTGGCGTTAACTTTTCAGAGAACTCAAACAACAAAATCATCGCCTTACACAATATGTGTGTAACCTACAGACAATTAACCCATGACCTTCAATTTATGGATTTGGAAGAATCTCTCTACAACTGGATTTTTGGCTGCAACCCCTGGGGAATCTCCATGGTTACCGGCATCCCCGATACCGGCACCACGCCTTTCCATCCTCATATTAAAAGTTATATAGAAACGGATCACATACCGGTTGGTGCTGTTGTAAGCGGTGCAGTCAACAGTACTTGTTTGAAAGATTCAGAAATTGATCAACTAAGTTTTGACGGTTTTTATGAAAGATATCAAACTGAATGGGCTGTTTACCACGACCATGTCAATGATTACATCACCAATCAGCCCAATATTGATGCTTCTGCCGGTTTGTTGCATCTGTTAGCAGCACGTCAGTCGTTTGTAGAACAAGATTATCTTTTTGATTACAACCATTATGATGCCGGTGGCATCACCCGCTTCAATCCGGAACAAAAACAAATTCTGATTACTTTCACCGCACACCAGTACGATGACGGTTTCAAGAAGATTGTATCGACATTGAAAAAACACAATATTAAAGCTGCCTTTTTCTTTTCCGGAGATTTTTTGAGAAAACCAAAGGCTAAAAAACAAATTAAAAAACTGAAGTCGCAGGGACATTATGTCGGACCTGCCGGAAATCATTATTTACAACTGACCGATTGGAATAAAGCAGAAGGATTATATTTAAACAAAGCAGCTTTTTTCAGCGACTTAAAAGAGAATTATGCAGCACTAAGCAAACACGGTATCAGCAAACAACAAGCGCCTTTTTTCAATCCTCCGTTTGAATTGTATAACGACAGCATCAGTCAATGGTGCAAAGAAGCCGGAATTTACATTGTCCGTTCGACACCCGGAACCGACTCCAATTTGGATTATACATTTCCGGAGATGCGAGAGCGTTATTATTCCAGCAAAGACATCCTGAATAAAATTATGCAAGTAGAAGACAAATCGGGATTGAACGGGTATATCCTACAATTTAACTACGGAACCAATCCGGCAAGAAAGGATAAACTTTACAAACATCTTGGGAACTTATGGATGGATTTGAAAAAGGAAGGGTATGAATTCGTAGATATTTTTGAAGCAGTCAAGCTTTTCTGAGGGTGGATAACGGGACTCGAACCCGCGACCTTCGGAACCACAATCCGACGCTCTAACCAACTGAGCTATATCCACCGTAATTTTGAACCGCAAAGATAATATTGCATTAACTGATATGCAAGCTTTTTGAAAAATTTAATCAATTTTTCTTGTT
>CAZOUH010000133.1:2432-4141 GCA_964582935.1 uncultured Paludibacter sp. | reverse complement strand
ATCTCCCACTGCTCCACAGACTCAATCAAATCGTCGAAAGTCTTGACGGTACTGGTGGCTTGTACTTCAGCAATTTGTTTAACGATAGCATCATCGTAAGTTTCGGCATCTACAGCCCGTATAACGCCCAAGGCAACGGGGTATTCCGGTCCCGACATCAATATAAGTTTGAGATGTAACGTGGGGTCAATTGTTTTGGCATCGTGCGTCAGAATGTCATCTTCAGTAATGCCGTTTTCACCAATGGTTACTACTTTCAAATTCAAACCTTCCAATACTAATCCTTTATCACGATCTTTTCCGAAAATCATTTTCTTACCGTGCTCCAGTACAATGGTTCTGTCCTCACGGGTTATTTTATCAGAAAGATATTTATGTGCGCCATCAAAAAAGATGATGCAATTGACCAAACATTCTACAATGGAAGTACCTTTGTGTTTGGCAGCAGCAAGCATGGTCATATGCGATGATTTCATGTCCACATCCAAAATTCTTCCAAAGAAAGTACCCCTGGCACCTATGGTCAGTTCGCCCGGGCGGAAAGGCTCTTCTATGGTTCCAAAAGGAGAAGAGTTGGAAATATGTCCTTTGAGTGTTGTGGGGGAATATTGACCTTTAGTCAGACCGTAAATCTGATTATTGAAAATCAGCACATTGATATCGATATTCCTTCTTACGCTGTGGATGAAGTGATTGCCGCCTATAGCCAGACAGTCGCCATCACCAGTAATTTGCCAAACCGTTAAATCGGGATTGGCTACTTTCACGCCGGTGGCGATGGCAGCACCGCGACCATGAATACCGTGAAAACCGTAGCTGTTTACATAATAAGGCAATCGCGACGAGCAACCAATACCGGAAACAATAACAGTATCTTCCGGAGCAACACCTACGTCAGCCATCACCTTTTGCATGGTAGCCAATAGGGCATAATCGCCGCAACCCGGGCACCAACGCACCAACTGATCACTTTTAAAATCTTTTGCTGTATATTGTTTTTTTTCTATCGTTTCCATGTCTATTTATTATAAAAGTGTACTGATGTGTTCTTCCAATTCAGTAGAAGAGAAAGGTTGTCCTTGAACTTTGTTAAATTGAAGATATTCCCCCGGAACTTTGGTACGCAGGAAAGTGGCAAACTGTCCGCTGTTCAACTCACAAACCACTACTTTTTTATACTTCTTGATAATCTCAGCTGTATTTTTTGGTAGAGGATTGATATAAGTAAAATGTGCCAAAGCTACTTTTTTACCTTGTTCATTCAAATTGAGAAGGGCTGTTTTCAAATGCCCATAAGTTGATCCCCAACCTATCACCAATAAATCAGCATCTTGATTTCCCTCTACTTCTAAGTCAGGAATCACATTGGCAATATAATCTACTTTAGCTTGACGTGTATCTACCATGCGTTGGTGATTCAAAGCATCTGTTGAAACAGAGCCTGTATTAAAATCCTTTTCCAAACCACCATTGCGATGCTCTAAACCTGCTACTCCGGGTATATTCCAATACCTGGCATTGGTTTCAGCATCACGAGCTGTAGCCGGTAAGTCAGTCATGCCCGGCTTTACAAAATGCGGTTTAATCTCAGGTAAATCTGCAAATTTCGGCAGTTTCCAAAGTGACGAACCATTACCGATGAAAGCATTGGTAAGCAAGATAACCGGCGTGGCATGTTCCAAGGCTATTTTAGCAGCCATAAAGGCATA
>CAZOUH010000133.1:0-2332 GCA_964582935.1 uncultured Paludibacter sp. | reverse complement strand
GGCGTGATCGGATAACTCCCCAAAAACAATTCAAGATTGGCTTTTTGCGCAGCTGCAATCAATCCCCAGGCAGTCGCTTTATTACCGCTGATGCTGGTGTATTTACCTTTGGGCGTTGAGTCTGATTTGTTAACCTGAATGGTAGAAATATTCAAATGCAGGTTATGACCGTAATTAAAACCATCCACCAAGACTTTGACATTGGCTTCTAATATCTTGGGTTTGTGATCGAATTTCTCAGAAAGGAAATGAATGGCAGTATCGACCGGGCGGTTGAATAACCAACAAACCAATCCTAAAGCAAACATATTCTTGCTTCTTAAAATGGATTTGTTATCCATGTCGAAATCTTTGAGGCTCTCTTGCGTCATGGATGTCAATGCCACCGGAATCAGTTGTACAGTCTCGGAAATTTTAAGCTCCTCAAAAGGATTGTCTGTTGTAAACTGTGCCCTTTCCAAATCCTTTTTACCGAAGGAGTCTGTATCAAAAATAACGACGCTATGCTTTTTAATGCCCTTGGCATTCACTTTTAGTGCAGCAGGATTCATCGCTACCATCACATCAGCATCATCCCCGGGGGTATAAATTTTTTTCGATCCTAAATGCACCTGAAAGCCGGACACGCCGAATAAAGTTCCTTGCGGTGCCCTGATTTCGGAAGGATAATCCGGAAAGGTTGAAATTTCATTTCCTAAGATAGCCGACAGGTTGGAGAATAAAGTTCCGGTGAGTTGCATCCCATCTCCGGAATCGCCGGTAAAGCGGATGACTACTGTTTTCTTTTCGGTTGTTTTTATATCAGTCATTTTAACGGGTTGCGTGTTACGAGTTGCGGGTTGCGGGTTGTCAATGCTACAACAATTAATTCATTAGTTTGTTTTTAAAACTCTGCATTGTTTGGTGTGCGTGGAAAAGGTATCACATCGCGGATGTTGGTCATGCCGGTTACAAACAGCATGAGTCGCTCGAAGCCTAAGCCGAATCCGGAGTGTGGAGCTGTTCCAAAGCGGCGGGTATCCAAATACCACCAGATGTCTTTTTCGGGAACACCCATTTCCTGTGCGCGGTTTTTTAATTTCGTATAATCTTCTTCCCTTTGCGAACCTCCGATGATTTCACCGATTTTTGGGAACAATACATCCATTGCCCGCACGGTTTTTCCATCTTCATTGAGTTTCATGTAGAAGGATTTGATATCCTTGGGATAATCCGTTACGATAACCGGTTTTTTGAAATGTTTCTCAACCAAATATCGTTCATGTTCGGATTGCAAATCCATGCCCCAGCCGATGGGATATTCAAATTTGACACCGTTGGCGACGGCTTCTTCCAGAATCTTAACCCCTTCAGTATAAGTCAAACGCTGGAAATCGTTTTCAACGACGAATTTCAAACGCTCAATCAATTCTTTGTCGAACATATCGTTGAGGAATTTGATATCGTCGGCACACTGCTCCAATGCCCAACGCACACAGTATTGCACAAATTCTTGCGCCAATTGCATATTCTCTTCTATTTCATAGAAAGCCATTTCCGGCTCTATCATCCAGAACTCAGCTAAGTGGCGGGGGGTGTTGGAATTTTCAGCACGGAAAGTAGGACCGAAGGTGTAAATTTCGCCCAAAGCCAAAGCGGCAAGCTCACCTTCCAATTGACCGGAAACAGTTAAGTGTGTTTGTTTGCCGAAAAAATCTTCACCATAATCAACAACTCCTCTATCATCTTTGGGAACATTATTCAAATCCAAAGAAGTCACCAAAAACATATTGCCCGCACCTTCGCAATCGGATCCGGTAATGATGGGCGAATGGAAATATACAAATCTTTTTTCGTGAAAGAAAGTATGAATTGCCATGGACATTTGGTGGCGCATACGCAATACGGCACCGAAAGTATTGGTTCTTGGTCGCAAATGAGCTATCTCACGCAGGAACTCCATGGAGTGACCTTTTTTCTGTAGCGGATAAGTCTCTGGATCGGCAGTACCATATATCTCAATGGCATCAGCGTGTATCTCGACATTTTGCCCTTTTCCCGGAGATTCAACCAATTTACCGCTTACGCTGATACATGCTCCCGTAGTCACCGGTTTCAATTGCTCCTCAGTAAAGTCAGTTCCTTCAGCTACAACCTGTATGTTATGTATGGTAGAACCATCATTTATAGCGATAAAACTGACGTTTTTATTACCGCGACGGGTTCTTACCCAACCTTTTATGTTGATGTCCGTACCAAAGTCGGTACGCTTAAGCGCATCAATAATTTTTGTTCTCATTGTAGGGGGTTTTCAATTTGACTTGCAAAAGTAGTAAAAAAAAATGAAATGGAG
>CAZOUH010000132.1:0-4183 GCA_964582935.1 uncultured Paludibacter sp. | reverse complement strand
CCGCAACTTCTCCGGTGATTTCCACACCGACAATATCCATTTGGCGCTTTATGCTACAGATGCTTCGGTTTATAGGGAATATCCCTTGGCGGTGGCTTATCCTAAAACCAAGGAGGATATTGTGGAACTTGTACGTTTTGCAGGGGTGCAAAAGGTAAATTTGATACCCCGAACTGCCGGAACTTCCTTAGCCGGTCAGGTGGTTGGCAAAGGCATTGTCGTGGATCTGTCGCGCTATATGACTGAGATCTTAGAACTGAATGTTGAGGAGAAATGGGTGCGTGTGCAGCCAGGGGTTATCTTGGATGAACTGAATAAAAGCTTGGCTGAACATGGGCTGTTTTTCGGTCCGGAAACCTCTACCTCCAACCGCTGCATGATAGGAGGCATGGTGGGCAATAATGCCTGTGGTGCACATTCTCTGATTTATGGCAGTACACGCGATCATCTTCTAAGTGTGAAAACCATACTCAGCGATGGTAGCGAAGCGGAATTTAAAGCTTTGTCAGTACAGGAGTTTGAAGATAAATGTCAACTTGAAAACTTGGAGGGCGAGATTTACCGGCAACTGCATACAAGTCTATCCGATCCTTACAATCAACAAGAAATCAGGGCGCAATATCCCGATCCACAATTGCATAGGCGCAATACGGGCTATGCTATCGACATCCTCTTAGAAACAGCTGTTTTTACAGCAAAAGCAGCTCCCTTTAATTTAGCTAAATTGATAGCAGGTTCTGAAGGAACTTTGACTTTTATTACCGAAATCAAACTGAATTTGGTTGACTTGCCACCTGTCCACAAAGCTGTAATGGCAGTGCATCTTGAGACTTTAGAGCAGGCATTGCAAGCCAATCTCATTGCTCTGCAATTCAAGCCGGGAGCTGTGGAACTGATGGATAAAACCATACTTGATCTCACTAAAAATAACCTTACACAGCAAAGGAACAGGTTTTTTATCAACGGTGACCCTGAAGCCATTTTGATTGTAGAGTTTGCGAGGGATACGGAAGATGAGATCAAAGAAATTTTCAATCAATTAGAGAAAAGACTGCGTGCAGAGCATTTAGGTTTTCATTACCCAACTATTTGGGGAAAGGAAATCAATAAAATTTGGGCATTGCGTAAATCCGGCTTGGGCGTTCTGTCCAATATGAAAGGCGATGCCAAACCGGTGAGTTTGATTGAAGATACTGCCGTTCCTGTTCAATATCTATCTGACTATATTGCTGATTTTAAGCAGCTTTTAAAAGAGTATAATCTTGCTTGCGTATATCATGCCCACGTGGGTTCGGGCGAATTGCATTTGCGACCCATACTCAATCTTAAATTAGAAGAAGATGTGAGGATTTTCCGCGAATTAGGACAGAAAGTGGCTTTGTTGGTAAAAAAATATAAAGGTTCGCTAAGTGGCGAACATGGCGATGGGCGTTTGCGGGGTGAGTTTATTCCTTTGATGATAGGGGAGCATAATTATCAGTTGCTCAAACAAATCAAGCACACTTGGGATCCGCAGGGCATTTTCAATCCCGGAAAAATAACCGACACTCCGCCTATGGATACGTCCATGCGCTATGAACCGGGGAAAGCAACTAAGGAGATTCAAACTGTTTTCAACTTTGAAAATGATATGGGTTTTATGCGTGCTGTGGAAAGGTGCAATGGCTCGGGAGATTGCCGCAAGACCGAAATCACCGGTGGCATCATGTGTCCAAGCTATATGGCATCGCGAGATGAAAAACAAACTACGCGTGCCCGTGCGAATATCTTGCGTGAATATCTTACACTCGATACCCGGAAAAATCCCTTTGACCATCAGGAAATTTATGAGGTGCTGGATTTATGTCTTTCCTGCAAGGGCTGTAAATCTGAATGTCCTTCCAATGTGGATATGGCTAAATTGAAAGCTGAATTTCTACAACATTATTATGATGCCAATGGAGTACCTCTGCGCGCAAGATTAATTGCCAATATCAATCATATCAACAACTTGGGAGCTGTTCTGCCTAAGTTGACGAATTTTATCTTACAAAAAACGCCCTTGCCTGCCATCATGGGATTTACCAAAGAGCGTAAATTGCCGGCATTGGCGCAGCAGACCTTCAACAGTTGGTACAAACAACATTATCCGAAAATACTGCAAAAAGCCAATTTGCAAACCGGCAGGAAAGTCTATCTTTTCAATGATGAATTTACCAATCATTATGATGTAGAAATTGGGAAAGATGCTGTACGCCTGCTGACCTATTTGGGTTATGAAGTCCTTATTCCAAAACATATTGAGAGTGGTAGAGCGCATGTTTCCAAAGGCTTGATTAGAAGGGCGAAAAAGATTGCTGAGAAGAATGTGAGTTTGTTATCTTCAATAATAGATGCAGATACGCCCTTAATTGGCATCGAACCTTCATCTACATTGATGTTTAGAGATGAATACATAGATTTGGTAGATGATGCTTTGCGGGAACAATCCAAGCAATTGGCAGCAAATGTTTTGTTGATAGATGAATTTATAGTGCGAGAACTGAAAGCGGGAAACATCAAGCCTAACTCTTTTCATGCCGATAAGAAGACCATCAAAATACAAAGTCATTGTCATCAGAAATCCTTGGCATCAGCGCAATCCACCATTGATATGCTTTCTATTCCTGTTAATTATCAGGTAGAAGAAATTCCATCCGGTTGTTGCGGCATGGCAGGATCTTTCGGTTATGAAAAGGAACATTACGATTTATCCATGAAAATCGGGGAATTAGTTTTGTTCAAGGAAGTTGCCAAGATGTCAGAAGACACCATCATCGTAGCATCCGGCACCAGTTGTCGCACCCAAATCAAAGACGGTACCAAACGCACGGCATGGCATCCGGTGCAGGTGTTGTGGGGGGCGATTGTCTGAATAAATAATTCTTTTACCTTTGCACTCAGAACATCAAATTTAAACAACATGCTTTCCAATATGAAAATTCAAATAACTTTGCTGCTTTTAATTTCTTTGCTTGCATGTAATCTGATTGCTGAAACCAAAGATGACAGAGGATATATTGTAAAAGTGGGTGAGCAAGCACCGGATTTTACCATGACTTTAAGTACGGGTGAAATTGTGCGTTTGAGTGATTTGCAGGGTAAACTTGTGATGCTGCAATTTACTGCCAGTTGGTGTGGCGTGTGTCGCAAAGAGATGCCTCATATAGAAAAAGATATTTGGAAAATACATCAAGATAATCCCAATTTTGTGTTGTTGGGTATAGACAGGGATGAACCTTTGGAAACTGTACTGAAATTTGCTGAGTCAACCGGCATTAGCTATCCGCTTGGTTTAGACCCCAATGGTGATATTTTCGCTTTATATGCCGACCGAAAAGCCGGTATTACCCGCAATGTGATTATTGATGCTGATGGTAAGATATTGATGTTGACTCGTTTGTTTAACGAAGAGGAATTCAATGAAATGGTAGCATTAATCAGTGATTATTTAGCTAAATAGTTGAGGAAAGGCTTATTGCAAAGGAATTGCTGAAAAATCACTGATAGAAAACATCAATTTACAATTCCCTTAAAGATAAAATCAACTATGGTATCTTTATTTTTCTCAAAAGATTTAGTGAGATTTTTTCTGATATAAGGCACTTCTAATCCTTTGATTATATGGAAAATCACTACCGCAGACAAATCTAAATCCATGCGTTTGAAAATTTTCTGCTCAACACCTTCTTGTAGCATGACACGTATCATTGCAATTTCTTTGGTATTGATTTTTTTTCTGGAACGCTCGACTTGATAGATGTCTGTGAAAAAATCGGCACGTAAAGATCCATTACGATTGACGATATGCTTTACTGTATCTAAATGCGTTAAAGCAAAATTCTTAAGTTTTTCATCAGCGCTTAGTTCACTAATAAAAACCTTATCTAATTCTTCCAATAAATATTCAAGTTCCTTTTCTACTACAGCCCTGAATATTTCCTCTTTATTAGTAAAATAAGTATAGAGTGTTCTTCTGCCTTTTTTGGAAGCTTCGGCTATTTCGTGCATAGTAGTATTGCGTTTTCCGTGCTTAGCAAATAAATCGCGGGAAACGTCAATCAATATTTTTTTTGTTTTTGGAACTTTTTTAGCCATCTCTAATTTGAAATACCGTTGCAAATATAATGATAATTGTGTATATATTGTTTTTTGTGTGCAAGAT